>JBFGRH010000133.1:0-5708 GCA_041563795.1 Nitrospiraceae bacterium
GAATCCCAACTTGCCGTCGTACCGCCGGTAGTGAAAAATGTCCCGGTCCGCGGCATGGACGATCTCGTCCGGTGCCCCGAAGCGGGAGGCCACATCGGCCCGCGTCGTGATCCCCTTCTGAATGGTCGCGATCGCCTCGGCATCGAAGTCCTCTCCAAA
The DNA here is from genome assembly GCA_041563795.1 of Nitrospiraceae bacterium. Classification (GTDB taxonomy): domain Bacteria; phylum Nitrospirota; class Nitrospiria; order Nitrospirales; family Nitrospiraceae; genus 2-02-FULL-62-14. The sequence continues at coordinate 160 of JBFGRH010000133.1, forward strand.
GTGGCCGCGAAAAAACGCGCAGCCGCTGAGCAGGCCGAGGCTCGCCGTGAGCATTAGCACCATCCCCCACCCTCTCATCATGCCTCCCTCACTCTCCTGTCCCGTCGCTAGCGATTCCCGTGCGCGGGGGGCGGTTTCGTCACCAGGACAAAATCCTCTTCGAACACATGATAGGACGAGGCATTCAGTCCCACTTTCGCATAGACCGTCTTGGCCACGGCGTTCTCGCCCTCGACATAGAGCCGGACGCCGCAGACATCGCCCTGCTCTCGGGCCTGCCGGAGAATCCCCTCATGCATCCGCCGGTAGACCCCCTGCCGACGCCAGGCCGAATCCACATACACGCTCTGAATCCACCAGAAGGTGGCGTTCCGCCAGTCGCTCCATTCATAGGTCACAAGAAGCTGGCCGACCACCAGCCGGGGCGACCGGCCCGTCACCTCGGCCACCATGTAGAATCCCCGGGCGGGGGAACCCAGGACCGCCTGCGTCCCCTGCCGCAGCCGGGCCTCGTCCAGCCGGCGCCCTTCCGTCTCCAGCGCCATGGCCGCGCTGAAGCGGACGAGCGTGTCCAGGTCCTCCTCTGTCGCCTGACGGACGATCAGATCGTTCATCGTGGTTTTCGATTCACATCGACCCCTTCGGCGGCGGGGGTACGCCGGCCCTTGACAGCCAGTTCGATTTGGGACGGTACAGCCCGGCGGAGAACTCCACCTTCATCGCCTCCTCCGGCGGAAGATTGATTGGAGTGATGTTGCCCTCCGGAATGAACGCCAGATAACCCGTAAACGGGTGGATCGCCGTCGGCACGAACACCATCATGAGGGATGTCGAGGGAACCACCTGAATCACCCTCGGGGCCGCACCCATGATGAAGCCGAGCGCCCAGAGCCCGTCGCGAGGAAACGGGAATACCACCACGGTGCTGCGGGTGAAGCGGGAACGGAACTGGAACACATCCGTCATGCCTTTGATCGTCAGGTACACGCTGCTGACGAGGGGGATGCGCTGCAGCCACGATTCCGCTTCGTGCAGCAGGCGCTGCCCGATCCGCATGTGGGTTGCCAGCACGCCGGCCAGCAGAATGAGTGCGATCAGGGTGACGAAGCCGATTCCGGGGATCTCGGTGACGGCCATCTCTCCAAAGACGTTGGCCAGCAAGTGGTCGAGCGTGGAAAAGAGCGTGCCGAGAATGAGCACGGTGCCCCATGCCGGCACCAGGACCAGCAGGCCGGTGAAGAACTGGCGTTTGATGTCGCGCCATCCTGTCTGCATGCGCACGCGCTCCCTGGACGCTGGAGTCTAGCAAATTCCTCGTGGCGGCGCACGGGCTCCCCGGCGCCGCGGCTACACGAAGGCTTGATCTTCGCGGACAATTGCACTATTCTGCCCGACTGAAGGGAGCAAGGTTATCCCCGCAGTCAACGAGTCACCCATGCCCAAAGCCAATATCGACAAGGAACTTCTGGCGATCTTGTGCTGTCCCGACACCAAGCAGGATGTCGCGATGGCGGCCGACGCCCTGATTGCGACGTTGAATACCAAAGTCCAGCAGGGCACGCTTAAGAACAAGGCCGGTCAGCCGGTGAAAGAACCGCTGGATGGCGGGCTGTTGAGAGCGGACAAGAAGATTCTCTACCCGATTCGAGAAGACATTCCGGTCATGCTGATCGAAGAAGGGATTCCCGTCGACGGGCTCGCCTAGGCCCCGTGCCCTCCCCTTCCGACTCTTCGCTCCACCCGATCCTGCGCCACCGCCGAATGCTTACGTGGAAATCAGCGGGCCGTCCGCCTGATCCCGGTTGGTCTTGGATCCCGTCGAGGTGCCGCATCTGGCGCAGAGGTATTCGAACAGGTTTCCAGTGGGAAGCACCAGGAGCAGCCGCTCCCTCGTCGGCGTGGCCTGCTTGCACTGCGGGCAGTAGAGCAGGGAGGCCTGAAACGCCCCGTATTGGTCAGGCGGCGAACCTCCCGGGGCCGGCTTGGGACGGGCACGCAGCGCGAAGGGATCCAGAGGAATTCCCGGCTTACGACTAAACGGAGGCTTGGCCATCGAGCTTGTGCGTCCTTCCGCCGTGTTTCAGAACGGCCGTCCGGACCCGAAGTCGCTCAGCGGGTCGGTCTTGGACCGGCTGCGAAACGCCCACCAGACGGTGCGAATCAACTGCACCGCCACATACACCGCGACGCCGAGGACGAGCCCATAGAGCCCCGCATGGCTCCAGGGCCAGCGTTCGGGCGCATGCAGCACCACCGCGAGGGCGATGTGCCCGCCGAACCCAAGACAGAGCGCAAAGATGATCCACTCGCGAACCATATGCGATTGTGAGGATGGGCCTCTCTGATCCATATCGAGCGACTGCCGTGCAGACGGTAGAGCAGGCAGGAGGACGAACGGCCGGTTGGTGGATTACGCCGGGGTATCGGTGCTCACGGAAGCTTTGACCGACTCAATCTCGGCGACCGAGATCAGGCTGCCCAGATAATCCGACACGAAATTCAAGGCCTCTTCCCGCCCGTCTGCCCGGCGACCCTTTTCACGCCGCTGGACCGACAGTTCGTGGTCGAGGTCGGACTTCACATCGCCGAGCACCCGCTGCAGCGAAGAGGGCGTGAGGTTGGTGTCCATGTCTTCCAGTTCCTGGCACCGGTCCAGCACCCAATTCAGCCCTTCGATCCGTCCCGCGTAATGTTCCTGCTCAGCCGCATCGAGTCGGGCCATGGCGGTGGCAAAGGCCTGTGCCTCGTAGATCATGTTATAGAAGCTGGTGACTGCGCGTGGCAAACTTGGGTTCATTCCTCGGTCTCCTCATCACAATTGTACGTCCCCCATTATACATGACCGGAGGGGAGCTACAAGGCTTTTCTGCGGGGATTTTCAGGTAAAGAGCAGGGAGTGGAACTCGTTCATAAAGCCGTAATAGAGCGGGGCAAAATCCTTGAGGCTGTCGGGGCTTGTTTCCTTGAGACGCTTGAAAAAGAACACCTGGTGGCGGGGGTCCAGTTGTTCCAGCAGGTGGCTCAGTTGAGCCATGGTATAGCTGCCAGAGGGTACGCTCAATACATAGTGGACCAACCGCTCGACAAATTGTTCGGCGACATAATCGCTCGTGATGTACCCGTCGGGGATCTTCCCGGAGGCCAGAAATTCGTTAAAGGGAACCGCCTGGGCAGCAAACGGCATTTGCGCACGGGGCGGTGTCGTCATGAACTCACCAACAAACCCAACTCCCAGCTTGCTTGATGGATCCCACTCTACCCAAGCCCACTCTCATCGTCAAGGTGCTCCGCGCGCAAGAATCGCGGGCCGCAAGCGTCATCGCGACCGCGAAACGGTGGACGGCGATCAATGGTAGGAGTTGGCCGGCAGCGCCAGGGTGAAATGCTTGCCTTTTTCTTCGTAGAGAATCCTGTCGGCGACGAGTTCCGACAACGCCTGCCGGATGGTGTCGTCCGTGAGCGAGGCAAACTCCGGTTGGGCCTTGACCGTCTGCTGGATCAACTCTCTGGTCCGGGGAGCCTCGTTGCAGTATTCGATCAGGTACGCGTGCAGGCCCTCGTACCGCTTTCGGACGGGCGCCTTCTCCTCCCTGCCGTCATACACCGTGATGAATCCGATCCCCTTCACAAAATACAGGAACGGCTTCTCGGCCGAGGCCGCCCGCCGTTTCCACTCATCGGTCAGGTCCGTGAGCTCCTGGACCAGCGCGGGATCGACGCGATGCTCCACTTCGTACTCAAAATCATAGGCCACCTTCGCGAGGTCGACCCGCGAGGGATCGTACACATAGGCGTAGGCGACGCCCGGCCCCGTGATCGTGATCCCGTACCGGCCTGGATTGGTGAAATAGGGGCTGAAGCGTTCCAGCCAGAGCTGCCCGACGCTCTCCGGCGGAGGAAAATGCACGATGGACGGGATGAGGGCGATCTGTTTGCGATAGTCCTCGGCGGTCTCACGGGGAAAGCCCAGCAGGATGTTCCAGGAAATATGGACGTTATAGTAGCTGCTCCACTTGAGGCAGACCAGGTTCTGCATGGGGCTGACGCCCTTGTCCATCTCCCGCAGGGTCGCATCGCTGAGACTCTCAATCCCCGGCTGCATGACCTTCACGCCGCCTCGCGCGAGCGTCTGGATCTGCCGCTTGGGCAGATTGCTCTTGGTCTCGATGAAGATATCCAGGTCGTACCGTTGCTCGGCCAGTTTGCCGAACACCGACTCGATGTAGCCCATGTCGATGATGTTGTCCACGAAGCGGAAACGAGTCGCGTTGTAGCGCGTGGAGAGGTCGCGCAACTCCTCCAAGACTTGCTCCGGTTTCTTGGCCCTGAATTTCATGCTCTGGGCGTTGAGCCCGCAAAAGGTGCAATGGTGCTTCTCTCCCCACCAGCAGCCCCGCGCCGATTCGTACAGCAGGATCCGGCTGAAGTCGGAGGCGGCGGTCGGATTGACCAGGGAGAGCTGCTCGAAGTAGTCGTCGTAATCCGGGGATCCCATGTGCTGGAAGTCGGAAAACAGCTCGGGATTGGGATCATAGTGGACGGCCGTTCCGTGGCGGGCCATGACGCCGCGCGGCAGCGTCCCGGAGCCTCCGTCCAGGATGTGCGTGACGAGGGCCGGGAAGGCCACCTCCCCCTCGCCGATCACCGCATAGTCAATCCAGGGAAAGGCGCGGAAGTATTCCTGTCCCATTTCCCCGTCATAGTTGGCCCCGCCGAAGACGATCTTGACGTGGGGGTAGAGATCCTTGATGAGTTTCGCGAGGGTCACGCTGGCGACATTCTGGTGAAACATGGAGGTAAAGCCGATCACTTTGTATTGTCCCCAATCAATCGACGTGGAGGCCCAGGTCAGGAACTGGGGGGCCAGCCGCTCTTCGATTTCCTGCAGCCGGGAGAGGCCCACGCCGGTCGTCCGGCTGAGCCGATCACAGAGGGGCTTGAAGGCATGCAGGTATTTTGGATGCTGGGGATTGTCCCGGAAGAGCAGGCGTGAGAAGAGCCACTCTCCGATCAGCAGCTGCTGTTCACACAGGGTGTCGTAGAGCGGGAAACCGATCTGGCCCGCAAAGTTGAGGTTCAGGTAATGGCATTTGGCCCGGATGCCCTGTGCCTTCAGCACGGTCGCCAGGGTCCCCAGCTGTATGGAGGGGTACTTGGCATGCCCGAAGGGCATGGTCACCAGGGCGACAGGATGGCTCTCGGTCGATACTTTGGCGGTCATAGGCAGGGGTTGCTCGCTACAAGAGCATTGGGACTTTCTTAGCACGTTTGTGAGCCATTTTGCCATGGTTCCGGACGGGATAGGAAGACCGGAAGAGGCGAAAATAAAAGGGCGGAGCGCCCCTGTGAACGCTCCGCCCTTCTGTGCTTCTCCGCCGCAACCCGTCCCGGGATGCGGGCGCCTAGCCTATTACAGCCAGTTCACGCGCTCGGCCGGCCGAATGTAGATCGGCTCCTCGACCTGGATGCGCGCCACTTCCTTGCCCGACTTGTTGAAGCCCAGCACGGTGTCGTTGTACATCTCGAAGCGCTTGCCGTGGATCTGGGTC
>JBFGRH010000134.1:0-5701 GCA_041563795.1 Nitrospiraceae bacterium
AGGCCGAGGCGTAGGTCTTGAACGCTTTGGCATCACCGTCGCCGCGGATCTGCTCGGCTTCCTTATAGGCTCCGGCCACGAGAATCTCCCGGTCCTTCTCGGCATCCGAACGGATCTTCTGGGCCTCCTCGGCGCCTTCCGCGCGGTACTGCTTGGCCTGCCGCTCGCGTTCCGCCTGCATGCGGGCGAAGACCGCCTTTTCGTTCTGCTCCGGAAGGTCCGCCCGCTTGATCCGCACATCGGTAATCTCGAGCCCATAGGCGGACGCTTTCTCGTTGGCGCGGTGCGCGACGCTCGCCATGATTTCGGAGCGTGTCCTGGACACGATGTCCGGCAGGTCGTGGCGTCCCAGTTCGACCCGCAGTTCGGAGTAGATGATGTCATCCAGCCGGCGCAGGGCGCCGCGCTGCGTTTGAAACGCCTGGAACACTTTCAGGGGATCGACGATCCGCCACTTGGCAAAGTTGTCGATGAAGAGGGTCTTCTTGTCCTGCGTGATGACCTCCTGGGGGGAGGAGTCATAGTCCAGCAACCGCTTGTCGAAGTAGGTGACGTCCTGGATGAAGGGCACCTTGAAGTAGAGGCCGGGCTCCGTGATGTTCCGCTTCGGCTTGCCCAATTCGACCACGATGGCCGTCTGGGTAATGTCCACGACGAACACCGGGGACACGCCGAGCGTGACCAGCAGCATGGCGACGGCCAGGAGGGCGAGCAAGAGGCCTTGCTTGCTCATGGCTTCTTCTCCTCGCCGGCGGGCCGCCCTTTCATCCGGTCGAGCGGCAGGTAGGGGAGCAGCCGCTCCGAGACCTTCCCGTCGATGATGATTTTATCGACGCTGCCCAGCACGTCTTCCATCGTTTCGATGTAAATGCGCTTGCTGATGATGTCCTTGGCCTGTTCGTATTCCCTGAGGGTCCGGACGAACCGGTCGGCTTCGCCCTCCGCCCGCGCGAGCCGGGCCTGGGCATAGCCCTTGGCCTGGTTCACCATCTGCGCCGCTTCGCCCTTGGCCTTGGGGATGATGTCGTTGCGGTAGCCCTGCGCCTGGTTGATGAGTTTTTCGCGGTCTTCCTTCGCGCTTTGCACGTCCTTGAACGCGGCGGCCACCGCCTCCGGCGGGTTGACGTCCTTCAACTGCACGGCTGCGATCATCACGCCGGCCTGGTAGTCGTCCAGGATGCGCTGGAGCAACGTTTGCGTGCCTTCCTGGATTTGCGCCTTGCCGGTGGTCAGGGCGTCGTCGATCTTGCTCTTGCCGATGACTTCCCGCATCGCCGCTTCGCCGGCCTTCTCGATCGTTTCCTCGATTTCGTCGACGCGGAACAGGTAGTCTCTCGCGTTCTTGATCTTGTACTGGACGATGAACTCCACCGCGATGATATTCAAATCATCGGTGAGCATCTGGGCTTCCTGCGGAAGCACCTGCGCGCGGCCCGCGCGGTCGGTCCGGAAGCCGATCTCGATCCGGTGCAGCTTCTCGACCTTGGGGTTGAGGACGGTCTCGACGAAGGGGATCTTGAGGTGCGGACCGGGTCCCGCGGTGCGGACCACGTCTCCGAAGCGCTTGACCACGCCTTCCTCGTCCGGCGCCACGATGAACGTACCCTGCCAGACGACAATGACCACGAGGGCCAGCAGCACGACGGACCGGAGCCCCTTGGAGGGCATCATCTGGCGCAACTGGTCCTGCGCCTGGCGTACCGCATCGTCAATCGAGTCGCCCCGTTTTCCCCAGGGGTCTTTCGGGTCCCAGACCATGTGTCTCCTTTAAGCTGACACCTTAACAAACCTGACTGCGCGGGAGCAAGGCGGCGCTCATGTAAATCGCTCCGGGCCTCGGACGGACCCAAAGGGGGACGGCAACGGAGCCCGGAGGGGGTCAGGCGGAAGCGGCGACTGCGGACTGGCTGGCGTTGAGGACGCGCTCCGGGACCGGCTTCAGGTCCCAGATCAGCCCCAATTGTTCCAGGAGCAGCAGACCATAATAGGTGAAGTCGATTTCCCACCAGAAGAACCCCTGGCGGGTGGCGGTGGGATAATGGTGGTGATTGTTGTGCCAGCCTTCGCCCAGCGTGATGAGCGCCAGCCAGAAATTATTGCGGCTCTCGTCGTCCGTCTGGTACCGCTTCCAGCCGAACATGTGGGTCAGGGAGTTGATGGAAAAGGTGGCATGGGCCAGCACGACGGTGGAGATGAAGAAACCCCAGATCAGCATCTGCATGCCGCTGGTGCCCAGCTCGGGCGCCACGCGGTTGAGTCCCACCCCGAGGAAGAACATCGCGGTGCCCAGAAGGGTCGGGACCAGCACGTCAAACCGGTCCAGGAACCGGAGCTCGGGGAACTTCGCCAGGTCGGGGACCGATTTGAAGTCCGTGCCAAAGTTGGATGGCTGGGTGATCCAGCCCAGATGACTCCACCAGAACCCGTGCTGGACGGGCGAGTGGATGTCCTTCTCGCTGTCGGAATGCACGTGGTGCTGGCGGTGGTTGGCGGCCCACCAGAGCGGCCCGCGCTGCATGGCCGAATTGCCGACCATCGCCAGGACGAACTGGAACGGGCGGGAGGTCTTGAAGGTCTTGTGGGAAAAATAGCGATGGTAGAAGCCGGTGACGGCGAACATCCGGACGACGTACATGGCAAAGGCCACCGAGACCGCGGTCCAGCTCCACCCCACCCAGATCACGCCCAGGCACATCAGGTGCACGGCCAGGAACGGCAGCCAGCGCGTCCAGGTGATCCATGCCGGAATATTATCGTGGAGGATGTGGCCCGCGAGGGAGGTGTCAAACCACTGGGCGATGGCGATCATCGCGTGCTTCTTGCGCGTTTCCTTGATGAGGTCTTGCATCCGTCTCTGCTCCTTAGGGTTGGCCGGCCGCAGTTGTAGAGTTGTACTTATACCATTTCCCGAGGTGGGATGCCATGAAAAAGAGCAGGGGAGGGCAGTTGAAGACCGGAAAATGTCTCTATGTCACAGCCCCGCCGCATGAGGATCCGGACCCGGCGGTGCAGCCGTAGCAATGATTGCCGGTCACGATGCGACGTGTATGCAGCCTGGCGGGATCAAAATCACGACTGTGGCGTGGCGCCCCGTGGTTGACGGGAAGCTCGAGCATCTGGTTGAAGTCGCAGTCGTACAGGGTCCCGTCCCACCCGACGGAGAGCGTGTAGCGGCACATGACGCCGGCCGCCGACGCCGGGTTGAACGCATTGGCCAACCGTTCCATGTACCCTTCGTAGTTGCCGCTGTCGACGAGAAATTCCAGGAAGCGGCTGATCGGCATGTTGGTGATCGTGTAAAGATGGTTGAACGTAACGCCGTGCGCGCGCTGCAGTTCGCGGCGAAACTGCGCTTCGACCGCCTCCTGCCTGGGCGGCAAGAAGGCGCCGACAGGATTATGGACGAGGTTCAGCAGCAGGCCGCTGCCCTCGCGGCCGTAGCCCAGCCGGTTGAGCAACTGCAACGCCTCGATGGACTTGTCGAACACGCCGTCTCCGCGCTGGGCGTCGGTCTGGGTGGCGCGATAGTAGGGCAGCGAGGCGATGACTTCCACGCGGTGCGCCGCAAGAAAGTCCGCCAGGTCGGCCTGCGAGGGAAGCAGCAGGACGCTCAGGTTGCACCGGTCCAGCACGTGCCGCTTCAATCGAGTCGCCTCTTCAACCAGCCAGCGGAAATTCGGGTTGAGCTCCGGCGCGCCTCCCGTGATGTCCACGGTGGGAATGTCCGTCTTCGCCAGCATCGTCATGCACAGCTCGGCGGTCTCGCGCGCCATGCTTTCCCGCCGGTCCGGCCCGGCGTCCACGTGGCAATGCCGGCAGGTCTGGTTGCAGAGCTTGCCGACGTTGATCTGGAAGACGGTCATGCCGGTCGAGTGCAAGGGGTCGAGACCGGCCTGGCGCATGGGCGTGTCGAACGGGGGACAGGATTGCGCCTGCCCGAGAATCCGGAGCTGCTCGGTGGCGGAGGCGAGCGGATTGTGGCGGCCCAACAGCGTCAATGCCATGCGGACATCCTCGGTCGACGCGGGTTCAGCAACAGCCGCCCTCGGGTGCGCAGGACACCGCCGTGCCGGCGACCTCCTGCGAAGCCCGGTTGATGAAGGCGAAGTGTGGCTGGTAGTGCTCGGTCTGGAGCACCCGCAGGGTTTTCGAGCAGATCTCGAGTGGAGTCCCGCGACGGAAGACATGGTGGTCGTCGTCTTCCACCTCGGCGAAGGGGCCGGTGAAGATCGCGAAATCCCCCTTCCAGACGCAGGGCTTCTGCTCGGGCAGGACGGCGAGCCAGCGGGGGTCGGACGGCGCAATCGCCGTCGGCGATTCAGACAGTACGAACAGCCGCTGCAATGGCGACGCACTCAACACCTGTTCCATCCGGGCATCGATCGGTTGGGGCACGCCACGCCGGTAGCCCTGTCCCAGTTCATCGACCACCTTGCTGAAGGGGCCCACGAGCGTGGCGAACCGGTTTCGTGCGTCCGATCGGACGGGCGGAAGCTTGTAGCCGGTCAAGGTGATGGAGAGAAACCGGATCCCGTCGATTTGTTGCCAGGGGATCGTCTTCACCTGATGCACGGCCAGGAACCCCGCCTCGACCATGCCGCCGATATAGTCGGCGACGGTCAGCGCGCCGGACAGGCAGTCGCCCCATTTTTCCGCATCGTGGACCAGGTATTGGGGGACGGTCTGGTCAGCCACGATATCGGAGATGGTGAACCGTCCGCCGGGCTTGAGCACGCGGAACATTTCCCGGAACACCTTGCGCTTGTCGGGGGCCAGGTTGATGACGCAGTTGGAGATGATCAGGTCCGCGGTGCCGTCGTCCACCGGCATGGCGTCGGCCATGCCCTTGCGGAATTCGACGTTGGTGGCCGCGTGGCCCAGGTTCCCGGCCACGACCGGCGCGTTGCGCCGGGCGATCTCGAGCATCGTGTCGGTCATGTCGATCCCGATCACGCGGCCGGATGGACCGACGCGGCGGGAGGCCTCGAAGCAGTCGATCCCGCCGCCGGAGCCGATGTCCAGGACGGTTTCCCCGGCCCGCACCGTGTCCAGACCGGCCGGCGTGCCGCAACCGTACGAAATCTTTAATACTTCCTCAGGAATGAACGTTTTCAGGTCGTTGAAATTGTAGCCGGTCGGGCAGCACATCTGCTCGCCGGTGGCGGCAGCCCGGGCGTAGCGTTCGCTCACTTTTTGTGCGATTTCATCGATCATGCGGGCCTCACGTTGGTATGGATAGAGGTGGTTCCATGTATCAAGTCATGCCCTCTTCGTCAAGTGGCCCCTGCGAATGGCTGGACCGCACGCATCCTTAACTTAGTCGGCTGAAACGCGATGTCCTTACACCCGTCCAAGAAATCCTGCCACGCTGGGGGCATGGAGGGCTCCGGCCGGGACGTGGGGGGGCGATCTGGGCGGTACCGATGGCCGGCATCTGTGACTCCGCATATAGGCACGAACGGGAGCATGATCCCGCTTGACTCGATACCATGGTACAGGGTGTAACGTGGACAGTGAGGTGACGCATGGCATCTCGATTGACCATTGGACAGTTGGCCAAGGCGGTGGGCGTGAATGTCCAGACGGTACGTTATTACGAACGCCGAAGGCTTCTGTCTCCCCGCGACCGCAGGCCGTCCGGGTACCGGCTCTACGGCGACGAGGCATTGAAGCGACTGCGATTCATCAAGAACGCGCAGGC
>JBFGRH010000135.1:0-5686 GCA_041563795.1 Nitrospiraceae bacterium
CCAGGAGATCCTGGATTATGCCCGCTATATGGAACCCAAGTTTTCCTTTGAAGACCTCAACGACATCGTGTCGTCCTGCCTCTATTTCGTGGAGGTGAAGGCCGAGAGCAAGAACATCACGGTTGAAAAGGACTTCACCCCACTGCCGAACGTCATGCTCGATCGCCAGCAAGTCAAGCAGGTCCTCCTCAACCTGCTGATCAATGCGATGGAGGCCATGGGTGACCGCGGCGGGAGGCTGATCGTGCGGACGCGACCGCTCAGGAAGCCGGGAGGGGACCAGTGGGGACAGATCGAGGTCCGCGACACCGGGCCCGGGATCGCTCCGGCCGACCTGGACCATATCTTCGACCCCTTCTACACGACCAAGCACCATAGCGAGGAACGGGAGGGCACCGGGCTCGGCCTGACCATCGTCCACCAGATCATCCAGGAACACCATGGCTATATCGAGGTGGAAAGCCAGGTGGGGCGCGGCACGACCTTCTTCGTGAATCTGCCGGTGCGTCAGCCTGAGGATCTCTTTGCCAGGGAGCACGTGGACCATGAAAAAACGGATTCTGTTGGTCGATGACGAGGCGGGCATCCGCGCGTCGCTCAAAGTCGTGCTGGAGCCGACCTATGAGACGCTCGTCGCGTCCTCCGGGCAGGAAGGGCTGGATGTATTCCGCCGTGAATCCCCCCAGTTGGTCCTGCTGGACGTCGTGATGCCCGGCATGGACGGTCTCGCGGTGCTGAAATTGATCCGTGAGGAGCACGCCCGCATCCCCGTGATCATGCTCACCGGCACCAAAACCGTCAAGACCGCCGTGGAAGCCATGAAGCTCGGGGCGGCGGATTACCTCACCAAGCCGTTCGATGTGGACGAACTCCGTCTCGTGGTCGGCAAGGCGCTCGAAACCGGCGAACTGGAGCAGGAAGTCCTCCAGCTGCGCGCACAGGTGGCCAAGCGCTACTCCTTCCACAACCTGATCGGCAAGAGCGCCGCCATGCAGGAGATTTACTCGAAAATCGAGCAGCTCGCCGACACGAAGGCGACCGTGCTGATCACCGGGGAAAGCGGAACCGGGAAAGAGCTCGTCGCCAGGGCCCTCCACTACAACAGCGCCCGTCGGGATAAACCGTTTATCGCCATCAATTCAGCCGCCCTCCCGGAGACGCTGATCGAGAGCGAGCTGTTCGGGCACGAAAAGGGGTCTTTCACGGACGCGCAGGCGCGGCGCATCGGACAATTCGAACTGGCCCATGGCGGGACGTTGTTCTTGGACGAGATCGGCGATTTGAGCCCCGCCACGCAGGCCAAACTGCTGCGGGTGCTGCAGGAACGTGAATTTACCCGCGTGGGAGGCACACAGCCCATCAAGGTCGACGTGCGGATCATCACCGCCACGAACAAGCACCTCGAGGAGCTGGTCAAGCGCGAGGCCTTCCGCGAAGACCTGTACTACCGGATTAACGTCGTGGTGCTGCATCTGCCTCCCTTGCGGGACCGCCGCGAGGACGTCCCGCTCCTCGCCCAGCATATCCTGGCCAGGCGGACAGAGGGTGGCGGACAGATCCAGCAGGACTTTACGAAGGACGCGCTTGAGGTGTTGACCGCCTACGCGTGGCCGGGCAACGTCCGCGAAATGGAGAACGTCATCGAGCAGGCGCTCATCTGGTCCAACGGGAAGCCCATCGAACAGGAGCATCTGCCCGCGAGTGTCGTCAAGACCGCTTCACGATCGGAGCCCGCCGACACCGACCTGTCAACGGGCCAGGTGTCGCTGGAGAAGGCGGTGCTCGAGTTTGAGCGAAAACTGATTCTCGACGCGCTGCAACGGACCGGCTATGTGCAAACCCACGCGGCCGCCCTGCTGGGCATCAGCCGGCGCATGCTGAAATACCGGATGGACACGCTGAACATCACGCGGCCTTCCACAGAGGCAGGGCCGGAATCGCCGCAGCCGGCGTCCCTCACGCAATAACGATTCCTCATTGCCAACTATGGAAATTCATGTCGCGCTTGACTATTCAGAGATCCCAGCGTATCAGATGAAAGACCATGCCCATCACACGCACTAAGCCGTCCATTCTCATCGTCGAGGATGAAGAGGGCCCCCGGAATGCGCTGAAGATCATCCTGCGCCCCTTCTACGATCTGTCGATCACCTGCAACCGGCAGGAGGCCCTGCAGGCCCTCCAGACGCAGCCGATTGATCTGGTCACGTTGGATCTCAAGCTCCCGGACGGATACGGCCTCGATCTCTTCCATTCCATCAAACGGGCCTGCCGCGGCGTGGAAATCATCGTGATTACCGGCTACGGCACCCTGAAATCCTCGCAGGAAGCCGTGCAGCACGGCGCAGCCGGCTATCTTCTCAAGCCGTTCAACGTGACGGAATTGATCACGCTGATCAACCGCGCACTGGAGAAGAAGCACCGATTGGACGACATTCGTGACTTCCTCCGCTCCGTGCAGAACCTCTGGCAGGACGAGGCCGGGGCGGCCCGCGCCTGGGCGCAGTTTCGGGAGCAGTTTCTGCCCTCCGTGTCACCGTATTCCGCCGAACCGACGTTGGGTCCGCGTGAGGCCGACACCCTGTCGTTGCTCGCAGACCTCATGGAGGCGTCTGATCGCCTGCTCCTCTCCCATGCCAACCGGGTCCGCGGTTATGCCGCCCTGCTGGCCGCCCCGTTGAAGTTGAATCCGGCCGAAAAACATGCGCTCGCAATTGGTTCCTTCCTGCACGACCTCGGCCGGGTCGCAACGGAACGGTGGGACGGCCCCGCAGAGGAATCCCCGTCCGGATTGGACTCCACGGACACCCGGCATCCAAGGCTTGGGGTACGGATGGCTGCCCAGGCGGGAATTCCGGAACGCGCACTCGAGATTATCGCCCATCACCATGAACGGCAGGACGGGTACGGCTTTCCGGACGGGCTGGCCGGGGATCGCATTCCGCTGCTTGCCCGAATCGTGAGCATCGCCCAGACGTTCGATCATCTGACCACGCCGACGGAGCGCCACTCGATGACGCTGGCCGAAGCCTGCGAGTATCTCGGCAACCAGGCCGGCACCGCCCTTGACTCCCACCTCGTCGAGTTGTTCCTGGATCGACTCAGCGATCAGCAACCGACTCGACCGGCCCAAACCGGCGCCTAGGGCTTATCCGCCGGCCTCCCCGATCATTTCCGCCGCCGTCTTGCGAGTGGCATTGGTGATAGCGAGCCCGCCCAGCATACGTGCGATTTCCTCCTGCCGGTCGGCCTGAGTCAGCTTGCGCGCCTGCGTGACCGTCCGTTTCTTGTTCACACCTTTTTCGATCACGTAATGCACATCGGCATGTGACGCGATTTGCGGCAGGTGTGTGATACAGAACACCTGGCGCCGCCTGGCCAGGGCCCGGAGGCGCTTGCCCATGACTGCCGCGACGCCCCCTCCGACCCCCGCGTCGATCTCGTCAAAAATCACGATCGGGACCTCATCCGCCTCGGCCAACACCGTTTTCATCGCAAGCATGACGCGCGAGAGCTCTCCGCCTGACGCGACGCGTGCCAGCGGCTGGAGCGGTTCACCCTCATTGGCCGAAAATTGATACGCCACCCGGTCGCGACCGAATGGACCATGACCCGCTTCCGTCCTGTCCGTGTCCACCGTCACGCCAAAGCGGGTCCGCTCCATCCGCAGCGCGACCAGCTCCTCCACGACCCTGGTCTCCAGCTTCTTGGCCGCCTTGACCCGCTCACGGGTCAGACGCTCGGCCAGCTTCTCGGCCTCCTTGCGGGCCTCCTCCACCCGCCGGGTCGATTCGGCCAGGCTGGTCTCCCCGGAATCGAGGGTGTGGATCTCGCTCTTGAGCTGATCCCGCTTGGCCAGCAAGGACGCTTCGCTCCCTCCATATTTCTTTTTCAGGCGCTGGAGGCGGTCGAGCCGTTCCTCCACCTGCGCCAACCGCGACGGATCCTGCTCCAACCCGTCGTGGTAGGATCGCAGCGCGTGGGCCAGTTCCCGCAGTTGCGCGGTCGCCCCGTCGCATAACGCCTCCCAGTCCTTCCCTTGCGCGTCGATGGCCGACAGCTCGGCGATGGAATGCCGCACTTTCCCCAACGCACTCAGGACGGATTGCTCATCGCCATACAGGACGTCATAGCAGCCGTGCGACAGCTCGTTGAGCCGCTGCGCATGTGCCAGCCGGTTCCGCTCGGCCAGCAGCTCCGTCTCTTCCCCCGCCTTCACGTCCGTGTCCTCCAGCTCACGGAACTGAAACCGAAGCAGCTCTTCCCGCTGGCTCCGCTCGGACAGCAGCGCGGCCAGCTCCTGCTGCTCGCGCAGGCAGGCACGCCACTGTTCATACGCACGGCCATGGTCCAGCCGCGCCTCCTTGAGGTGGCCAAAGGCATCCAGTGCATCCAGCTGGGACTGGGATGACAGGAGCGACTGCTGTTCATGTTGCCCATGGATATCGATGAGCGTGCCGGCCAGGCTCTGCAGTGTCCGGAGGGGGGTCAGGCTGCCGTTGAGGTAGAGTTTGTGCCGGCCAGACCGGGACAGCACGCGCCGCACGATCAGCTCCGTGTCGGTGTCTCCGAGCAGGCCATCCGCCCGTAGACGGGCGGTCAGCGGGCCCGACGGCGGCAGCAGGATCGCCGCCTCGAGCACGGCTTCGTCCGCTCCGGTCCGGATCAGGCCGTCATCAGCCCGGCCGCCTACCAACAGGGCGATCGCGTCAATAATGATGGATTTTCCGGCGCCGGTTTCGCCGGTCAGGACGTGCAAACCGTGTCCGCATTCCAGGCTGAGCTGATCGATGATCGCAAAATTGGCGATGCGCAGCTCAGTGAGCATACACGCCGGCTATGGGGAGGTGTCCTACGCCGTCTTGGACGGTTGTGCCAGCAGGGAATCCAGGACTTCCTTGAATTTCCGCTTCGGCATCGCGCCGACGAGGCGCTCGGCCGGCTGGCCATTCTTGAAGATCAGGATCGTGGGAATGCTCATGACCTGGTACTTCCCGGCAATCTCGGGATTTTCATCCGTGTTGAGCTTCATGACCTTGACTTTGTCTTTGTACTCCACCGCCAACTCATCGACGATCGGCGCCACCATCTGGCAGGGCCCGCACCAGACCGCCCAAAAATCCACCAGGACCAGCCCGGGTGCCTTCATCACCTGGGCATCCCAGCTCGATTCATCGACTTTCAATGCATTTCCCACAGGACCGCCTCCTTGACCTACTCGTGTTCAGTCACCGTAACTCTTCAGGCATCGTACACGACGCTATTTCGGGCTGTCAACGCCTCCACTCCGACTTCTCTGCCATTTCCACTCGGGCGGCGGTCCGCTCCACCAGGAATCAGGCCTGGCGGCGCGCCAGGCCGTCTGCTGTGTCCACAACCGATTGGTCATGGCCTCATCGAGCCGCACGGCCATCGCGGCCGTGACGTCCGCCTGCCGCCCGGCGCTCTCATAGATGATTTCCTTCGCCATGCGCGCCAGGATGCTCGGAGGATCGGTCAGGGCATCGACATCGTGGAACGCCAGGTTCACGTACAACTGTTCGACCTTGACCCACTGCTCCGTCTTGGCCAGGTGATCGAGGTAGCCGTTCAACGCATGATAGACATAGGTCAGATAGACGTAGCTTGCGGCCGACGGCGCCTCCACCACCTCTTTCTGGCACATTTCGACGGCATGACGGTAATC
>JBFGRH010000136.1:0-5679 GCA_041563795.1 Nitrospiraceae bacterium
ATGAGGTCGTCGATGAGCACGCCGATGTAGGCCTGTGAGCGGTCCAGCACGAGCGGCGCCGCGCCGCGCACGGAGCATGTCGCGTTGATGCCGGCGATGTTGCCCTGCGCGCCGGCTTCCTCGTAACCGGAAGTGCCGTGGATCTGTCCCGCGTGGAACTGGCCGGACACTTGGTTTGTCTCCAGTGTCGGATGAAGCTGCCGAGGCGGAAAGTAATCGTATTCGATCGCGTAGCCGGGCTTGAGCATCTCGGCCCCTTCCAGTCCGGGGATGGTCTTCAAGATGGCCGCCTGCACGTCCACCGGCAGGCTCGTGGAGATCCCGTTCGGGTAGTACTCCACGCTGTCCAGTCCCTCCGGTTCCACGAAAATCTGGTGCCGGTCCTTGTCCGCAAACCGCACGACCTTGTCCTCAATCGAGGGACAGTAGCGCGGCCCGGTTGACTCGATCACCCCCGAGTACATCGGGGAGCGGTCGAGATTGTTGCGGATGATCTCGTGGGCCTCGCGTCCCGTGTAGGTGAGATGGCAGGGCATCTGTTCGTTCGTGATCCGCTCCGTGCGCACGGAAAAGGGCACCGGCGGATCATCCCCCGGTTGCGGCGTCATGGCGGCGAAGTTGATCGAATCCCGGTGCAGGCGCGGCGGCGTGCCGGTTTTCAGGCGGCCCACTTCAAAGCCCAGGTCACGCATGCAGTCCGACAGGTGCTCGGACGACGCCTCGCCGCCGCGTCCCGCGGGAAAATGTGTGAGTCCGATGTGGATCAGGCCCTTGAGGAAGGTGCCCGAGGTCAGGATGACAGCCTGCGCGGCGATCTGCTCGCCGGATCCGGTCACGAGGCCGGTCACCCGCCCGCCCTTGGTGAGGAGCCGGTCCACCGTCCCCTGCGCCACGGTCAATCCCGGCTGGTCGCGCAGGGTCTGCTGCATGGCGAGACGATAGAGCTTCTTGTCGCACTGCACGCGGAGCGCCCGCACGGCGGGTCCCTTGCTCGTGTTCAACAGGCGGAACTGGATGCCGGCGCGGTCCGTGTTGCGCCCCATCTCGCCGCCCAGCGCGTCGATTTCCTTGACCAGGTGCCCCTTCGCGATGCCGCCCACGGCGGGGTTGCAGGACATCTGCGCGATCTTGTCCGTTTCCATCGTCAGGAGGAGGACGCGCGTGCCCATGCGGGCTGCCGCCAGCGCGGCTTCGCAGCCGGCGTGGCCGCCCCCGACGACCACGATGTCGTAATCTCTGTTCATAACCTCACTTGCCGATGCAAAACTCAGAGAAGATCCGATCGAGAATATCGTCCGTCGTGACGGTGCCGGTAATTTCACCGAGCGCATCGATGGCCGCGCGGAGGTCCATCGCGATCAACTCACCGGCCGTCCCGGCTTCCACCGACCCGAGCGCCGCAGTCAGGGCATCCCGCGTCCGCTGCAGCGCCGCCTGGTGGCGAAGATGGGTGACCAGCACCGTTTCCCGGGCTTCGAATTCCGGCTGGAGGAGGAGTGTCCTGATCCGGTCCCGCAAGTCATCCAATCCCTCGCCGGTCCTGGCCGAAATTTCGACCAGCCCCCACCCAGGCGCGCCAGAAGGCAGTGAGGACGGGTCGATCCGCCTCGGCAGGTCCCTCTTGTTCACGATGACGAGCCGCTTTTGATCACCCGCCGCTCCGGACTCCTGCAACAGGGCCCGGTCGTCGTCCGCCAGGGGCGCCGATCCATCCAACACGATCAAGAGCAGGTCGGCCTGTTCAAGCGCGGCGCGGCTCCGGCGCACGCCCTCCTGCTCCACCGGATCGCCCGTCTCGCGGATGCCGGCCGTGTCCAGCAGGCGGACGGGAATCCCCCGGATGTTCAGCACCTCTTCCAGCACGTCGCGCGTCGTGCCCGGGACCGGGGTGACGATCGCCCGGTCGGTCCGGAGCAGCGCGTTGAGCAGGCTCGACTTGCCGACGTTCGGCCGGCCGATGATCGCGGCCGCGACGCCCTCCCGCAGGAGGCGGCCCTCGCGGCCGTGGGCCAGCAGAGAGGAGACGGTCTCATGGGCGCGCCGCAGGCCGGCCGTCAGTTCGGGCGTCGGGATGAAGGCAATATCCTCCTCCACGAAATCGATGCCCGCCTCCACGTGCGCCAGCAGTCCGACAAGCGCTTCCCGGACCGCGTCGATCTCGCGGGACAGCGCGCCGCGCAACTGCTCCTGCGCAATCCGCAGGCTCCCGGCCGTCTTCGCGCGAATCGTATCGAGCACGGCTTCGGCCTGGGCCAGGTCCAGCCGCCCGTTGAGAAAGGCGCGCTTCGTAAATTCGCCGGGCTCGGCCAGGCGGGCGCCGGCGCGGACCAGCGCCTCGCAGATCGTCTGCAGGATCAGCATGCCGCCGTGGCACTGCAGTTCGACCACATCGTCGCCGGTGTAGGATTTCGGGCCGCGCATGACCGCGACCAGGGCCTCGTCGAGGGGGGCGCGCCCGGTGGCGTCGGCCGGGTCGAGGATATCCGCATGGTGGAGGACGTGGCCCGCGGCCGATGCGAGCCCGGTCCCGGAACGGAGCGCCACGAGGCCCGCCGCCACGTCGATGGCCTTTTCGCCGCTGAGACGCACGATCCCGACGCCCCCCTCACCAACGGGAGTGGCGATGGCGCAGATGGTGTCGTTCAGCGGTCCGGCCATGAGTGGACCTCAGGTTTCCGGCTGGCTTGCGGCGGCAAACGTCGGCTGCTTGTAGATGTACCGGTCCGTGACGAACTGCTGGACGATGGTCAGGAGATTGTTGGTGAACCAGTAGAGGACCAGCCCGGAGGCGAAATTCAGGAACAAGAGGGTCATGAAGGCCGGCAGCAGCAGCATCATCTTGGCCTGGACCGGATCCATGGTCGTGGGCGTGATTTTTTGCTGGATCATCATCGTCACGCCCATGAGAATCGGCAGCACGTAGTAGGGATCGGGCACGGAGAGGTCGGTGACCCACAGGATGAAGGGGGCCTGCCGGAGTTCGATGGTCATGTAGAGCACGTTAAAGAGCGCCACGAACACGGGCATCTGCAGCAGCATCGGCAGGCAGCCGCCGACCGGGTTAACTTTATGATCCCGGTACAGCTTGATCAGCTCCTTGTTCAGGCGGTCACGGTCGTCCTTGTACTTGCTTTGCAGCGCGAGCACCTTCGGCTGCACGAGCGCCATTTCCTTCATGGACTTGTAGCTCTTGTACTGCAGCGGGGCGAACAGCAGTTTGATGCCGACCGTCAGCAGCACGATCGCGATCCCGTAGTTCTGCGTGTAATCATGGAGGAATTGCAGGACGGCAAACAGCGGCTTGGCGACCGCTTTGACGGTGTCCCAGCTGCCGTAGATGAACCAGCCGAAGTCAATCGTGTCCTCGAGCCCCGCGTCCAGCGCCTTGAGGGTTTCGAATTCCTTGGGACCTGCGTAGAGCTGGAAGGACTGCGGCGCGGAGGCCGGGAACCGCACGTGCACGGAGGCCAGCCGCTCACCCTCTTTCCTGACCAGGACGCTGGAAGCGCCGGTCGGGATGATCACGCCCATGAAATACTTGTCCTGCAGGGCGGCCCACGTGATGTCCCCCTTCAATTCCTCTTCCGTGTCCGGCAGATCCTTCTCGAGCTTGTCGCCGATGCGGGAGGCCGGACCGATCAGGCCGATGAGCCCCTCCGTCCATTCCACGATGCCGAAATTGGTGCCGAGCCCGGTCCCCAGCGTGCCCGCTATGCCGTCCGTCCTGATCGCCACGTCCACCACATAGCTGTCATGGTGGAAGGTCAGCTCTTTCTGTACGCGGACCGGAGATTCGGGGGGCTGAAAGGTCAGCGTGACGCGGCCGGTCGGGCGGGACGCGTCCAGCCGGCTGAAATCCCGTTCGACGTGATAGAGCGATTCGTTGAGCAGCTTGGTGAGCGCTTCGTCGCCGGCATGCAACGACAGTGTTCCGGGGAAGCTCCCCTCCTTGTGGACAAGCTGGACGGGCGGCGCATCGCGCTCCGTCGTGAGGCGGTACCGTGCAAGTTCCCAGTCCCGGATGACGCCCCCGCGGTTGGAGATCTTGGCCCGATAGAGATCGGTGACCACCTCCGTCGTGTCCTCGGCGACCGCCGCCGTGGGCTCGCCGGGACGTGCGGCGGGAGAGGCGGGAGCGGCTGCCGTCAGGGGTGTGTCCTTCCCGGCCGGCACGGGTGCGGCGGATTTTTTCGCCGCACCTTCGACCGGAGGCCGTTGGTCCGCTTCCTGGGTCGCCTGGGGGGCGAGCCCCAACTCCCGCAGCAGGTACTCGTATCCCACGAGGATGGTCAGGGACAGGATCAGAAAGATGATGACTCGTTTTTCCATATGTATCGGGAGCGCGATCGGCGCGTGGCTACCGGACCGGATCCTCCCCGCCAGGATGGAACGGGTGGCATTTCAGCAGACGCCAGCAGGCCTTCCCGGTTCCCTTCAGCAGGCCATAGTGGCGGATGGCATCCGCCGCGTAGCGCGAGCAACTGGGTTCGAACCGGCAGGCCGGGCCCAGCATGGGAGAGATCCACCGCTGATAGAACGTGATCACCGCCAGAGCGAGCGTCCGCATTAGTCCCCTTCTTGTTCGCGTACAAGTCCCTGCTTGCCCAGGGCGGCCAGCCACGCCTCCCGCAGGGGGATCGGCGCAGCCTCCAGCGCTCCGTGCCGGGGAAAGACCAGGAGGTCGCGGCCCGGCGTCAACTCTCTGCGAACCTGCCTGGCCAACTCACGAAACAGGCGTTTGGCGCGATTGCGCACCACGGCGCCACCAAGACGTTTACCCACAATCACGCCCACGCGCGCGTGCGGCAGGTCGGAACGGCAGGACACGAGGTTGAACAGCGGGGTGGGAAGCCGGCGGCCGGTTTTCTTGACGCGCTCGATGTCGCCGCTCTTTTTCAGGAAGAACGAGCGGTCCTCCGACAGACGCGCCATGGCCCGCTCCTAGACCGTGAGGCGCTTGCGCCCCTTCTTGCGGCGGCGGGCCAGGACTCTTCGCCCATCCTTCGTTTTCATCCGTTTCCGGAACCCGTGATCGCGTTTCCGCTTCAGGTTCGAGGGCTGCTGGTATGTAAATGACATGCCATGACTCCTTCACACAACATGGAACACAAACAAGATCCGCATTATAGGTAGCGATGGATTGGAGTGTCAACGACGGCGGTCGCAGAACGGCGGCTCCGGCCACGTCACGGCGCGGGCGCTTCATCCGGTGCACCGCATCGTCCGCCCCGGTGCGCACATCGCGCAGCCCCCCGCGATCGGCGATTCAGCGCCCGTCGCTGGGGCGCTTTTGCCGTCCCTCAGCCAATCTGCCTCACACGGCCGCAGCAGGAGCGTCGCGTCCCACCAGCAACCCGTTGATTACATGAATGGTCCATCAAGGCGCAGTCCGGAACAACCATGGTATCCCCCTTGCTTATTCATACCCTCACCGAGTGGATGGCGAACGGAAAACCGATCCAATGAAGGGGGGTGAATCAATATGATGAAGGCAATGTTTGCGGTGTTGGCGCTGGTCCTGGGGTTGACCTTCGGTGCGACGACCTTCGTGCAGGCCGACGAGATGAAGAAAGAGACTCCGGCGGCTGAAAAGAAGGCCGAGAAGAAGGCCGAAAAGAAGGAAAAGAAGGAAAAGAAGAAGTAAGTTCGTCTTTTCCGGAAAGACCGGCCCCCTTCGAG
>JBFGRH010000137.1:0-5664 GCA_041563795.1 Nitrospiraceae bacterium
AATCGGCTCCTGCCATTGCCTGATTTCCCGTCTCAGGATTCGAACGGCAGAATGGATATCGGACGGACGCATAGCGCGTGACCTGCGGAAACGGGATCCAGGAGTCTCGAGAGTCGGAGGGAGGAGTGCCGACTAGTCCATCCGGCGTTTGGAAAGCCACTTCTGCCGGCGCCGCTGCGCCTCGCGCATCTTGGCCTTCTTCCGGACGCTGGGTTTCTCGTAATACCGGCGCCGCTTCAACTCGCGGAACAGCCCCTCGCCCGCCAGCTTCTTTTTGGCGACTTTCAGGGCCTTCTCGACGTTGTTGTTAAAAACCTTGATTTCCATCGTGCTGTGTACGTCCTACTGCGTAAGTTAGTTTGGACCGTGAACGAAGCGGAAGTGTAGCATAGCCTCTTATGATTCTACAAGTCGCCGAGGCCGGCCTCTGCAAGCCTCGTTTCGAGGATGTGGGATGGGTCGAAGGCGTCGATCGTGACCCCATGAGCTTCCGCCTCCAGCAGGGCGCGCCGGGGCACCAGCCCGATCAGTTCGCTGCCCGTGACCCGCACTCCGCGGTGGTCGGCCTCCCGCCGCACCGCCTCGAAGGCCGCGTGGACCGGCGTGGCGTCAATGTTGACCAGGTTCATCGCCACCTGCACCTGTTGACGGCCCACGAGCGGCACGGCGATGGCCTGCACGTGCGCAAGCCCCCCGTTTGATTGCCGCACGGCTCTGGCGATGGCCTTCGCGGACTCGAGATCATCGGTACCGAGGTTGACGTTGAAGGCGACCAGGATCGGACGCGCCCCGACAGCCACGGCGCCCGCGCCGGGATGCAGCCGGGGCGGCCCGAAATCCGGCCTCCACGCCGGATCGCCTGCCATGCGGGACGCCAGCCCCGGCAAGCCGCCCCGCCGGATGTCGGCCAGGGTCGCGCGCGAGGCATGCCCGGCCGCCTCGCCGTAGAGAAACACCGGGATATTCAATTCCGCGCCGATCCTCTTCCCCACGGTCTTCGCCAGTTCGACGCAATCGCGCATGGTTACGCCGCGGAGGGGCACGAACGGGACGACGTCGGTCGCGCCGACGCGGGGATGCCCGCCCTCGTGGCGTCGAAGATCGACGCGCGCCGCCGCTGCCCTGGTTGCCTGAAACGCCGCCTCCGCCACCGCCTCCGGCCCGCCGGCAAAGGTCAGCACCGCCCGGTGATGATCCGGATCCATCGTCTGGTCCAGAACCGCCGCGCCGGGCACCGCCCGCACGGCCTCGACGAGCGCGCGCACGGTCGCCTCATTGCGTCCTTCGCTGAAATTCGGCACACATTCGACGATGGGATCGGCCATGGAAGGAGGATGCTACGGACCTGGAAGGGACGCCGTCAAGCGGCGGGCATCCGGCTGGGAGGGACAAACGGTCTTGGTTCAGCGCAGGGCGCCGGCCAGCGCGCAGGCTGGGCACCCTTCGATGGTGCAGCGCCAGCCCGTCCCGTGGGGAGCGGACGCACGGGAGGGATTATCCGACGGGCGGTAGCGGTGCAACCAGGCCTGCTCGGTCTCGGCCGCCTCCCGACCGGAACGAGCTTCAACGAACCAGAAGTAGCGGTAATCGGACTGGCGGGCGAAACGGCCCAGTGTGCCGACCAGATCGTCCGCGCTGGCCCCCACGTAATCGGCCGTCCGCCCGTTCCTGGACAGGATGAACGTGCCGGCTGATTTCGAATGGACGAACATGTGATGGTATTTGAGGAGAAACGGTCCGAGCATCACGCCCCCCTTAGGTGAGCTGTCCCGGTGCGCGACCATCAATGCCGGCGACCTACGAAGGGTTCGACGACGCGGGAGCCATCCGCACGATGTCGATCTTCGACAGGGTCGCCAGCAACAAGACGGGGTTGGGAATCATCATCTCCGCCGGCACGTGGATCACCGCCCGGCGTGCCTGCACGCGGTTCATCGTCCGCTGCACGGTCTTGATATCCGCCAGCGTCAGCACGGCCTGCTCGCGTCCACAGACGACGATCCGTTCCAGCGAGGAGGCCACCAGCACGCCCTCCGGCTCCCCGTTCTGCTGATCGATGATCGGCAGCAGCGTCGACTCGCCGGCCCTGGCCACGGCCTGGTAGGCGACCTTCGACACGTACTCGTTCAGGACGAGACCGTGAGAGCTCATGAGCGTACCTCCTTGTGGCGGCCGAACGGACGGCGAAGGCGCGGCCAGTGGTGACGGCAAAGTGCGGGAAGACTTGCGAAGAAAATCTCTGCGCCGCGTAGCGGCCCCGGCGGAGCGTCTGAATCTGACCGTTCCAGGCATGGCACCTCGTGAATGGTGCGCTCGATGGAGCCCGGCCCTAGTCTTTTCAGGATCTTGGGACGATGTCTATACCAAGCATTCCGCTCGAAGTCAATGAAAAACGCAATATAATGCGTAATTTGACGACCTCGTGTCTATATCTAGTGGTAACTGCGGGCAGGCGGAAAGACACAAAAAAGCCGGCATCGCGGTGATGCCGGCTCATGAATGTGAACGGGACCTACTTGGTTTTCTTGACGAACGCCTTGTAGATGCGCTCGGCGTCCTTGGTTTCTTCTTCGAGCCCGACCATCTCATGGCCGGTGGTCTCGCACCAGGCGGGCATATCCTTCTTGATGCCCTCGTCGTCGGAGACCACTTCCAGCACCTGCCCGAGCTTCAGTTCCTTGATCTTCTTGGACGTCATGATGATCGGCATGGGGCAGAAGTAACCGAGGGTGTCGAGTTGCACGTCTGATTTCAGCATGGGCATATCTTGGTGGTTGGGCTTGTGTGCGCGGTTTCCATCAACGACTGCAAACCGGATGAACGAACAGAATCAAATAAACAAGTTCACGCTGCCCTGTCGGGCCTCGGCGAGATAGGTGCTGACGCCGGCCAGCTGATCCACGCCTTCGATCAGGGTATCCTTGGTCACGCCCATCATGCCCATGGTCGTCGTGCAGGCGATGAACTTCACGCCCAGGTCCATGGCCGTCTCGCGCAGTTCCGCAATATCGGGCATGCGGTTCTGGCTCATGACCCGCTTCATCATGCCGGTGCCCAAACCCCAGAAATGGAACCGGGAGAGCGGCAGGCGGCCGGTTCCGCCCTTGTTCAAGAAGCCGAACATCCGGCGCAGGAGGTCCTTCGCCCCGCTCGTGGCCCCTTCCCGGCGGATGACGTTCAGGCCCCAGAAGGTGAAGAACATGGTGACCTGCATCCCCATGGCTGCCGCGCCGGTGGCGATGATAAAGGCCGCCATCACCCGGTCGAAGTCTCCGCTCAGGACCACGATCGTGACCCGGTCCGTCTTGCTGTCCTGAAGCTCCGCTAACGCGACCGCAGGCTCGAGCTTGGTGGGACCCATATGTCACCTCACACCTTTGTTCGCCGATTCAGATGCGAAGAACGAAAATCACTATAGTATGCGATTCTTTTGACTGTCAAGGCAGCCGCGCGACTTGCTCGTGAGACGCGACCTTGCGGAACCCCCAGGTTTTGCGTATGCTCGCCAGCCGCGTCACGGTGAGGAACCCAATGTCGCACTGCAGCCGACCGGCCCATCTGGTTCTCGCTCTTATGGCGGCGTTCCTCCTCAGCCCGGCATCTCTCCCTTCCGTTTGGGCGCAATCGTCCCGCATCGTTACGGTCCCCGCCCTTGCCGCGGCGATGATCGACGGGCAGCCGGTCGGCGTGGTCCATTACGTCATCCTGCAGCTCGAACGCGACCCGCAGGGCAACGGCCCCACGATCCTCTTCAGCGAAATCGCGACCGGATCGGCCGTGGACGACGTCTGGAAGAAGGGCGCCCGGACGGCCATCTCTGCTGCCGCCAAGGTTTTGGGCCAGGACGAACGGACCTGGCAGGTGACGATCAAGAATCGCTCTAACTTCAGCCTGGCCAGCGGCTCCAGCGCCAGCAGCGCGATCGCCGTCGGCGTCATTGCCGCCTGGCGGGGCGATGCCATCCGCTCCGGGGTGGTGCTGACCGGAGTGGTCACTGCGGACGGCCGCGTCGAGGATGTCGGTGACCTTCCCCTCAAGCTCCAGGGCGCGGCCGGCGCCAATATGCGGGCCATGCTGGTGCCGAAAGGCGAGGCGAAGACGCCCGACTATGACCTGTTCGAGCTGGGGCGGAAGCGCAACGTCAGCGTGGTCGAGGTGGGGACGCTGCAGGAAGCCTATGAGTTCATGACCGGAATCCGTCCGTAGGACCAGTCACGGAATCGGGATATCCGTCAGGAGCCCCATGGCCCTGCGGATCTGATCCCGGGTGCCCAGCAGCGAGAGCACGTCGCCCTCCTCCAGCCGGACCTTCTCCCCCGGATTGGATTCGGTATCCCCCCGGCGGGTCAGGGCAATCACCGATGCGCCCGTCCTGGGCCGGATCGAGACCTGGCCGAGGGTCTTGCCGAGCGCGGGCGAGTCGGGCTCGATGCGGCAGGTGTCCACTTCCACTTCCGTGAGCGTGCCGCGGCGCAGGTGATGCGCCAGATCCGGCAATTCCCCGCGCCGGAGCAGGGCGTACCCCTCCTTGCGGATCTGCTCCGCCTTCTCGACGATGACCGACTGCGGCATTTTGTACGTCTGCAGGACCAGGGCAAAAATCTCGATCGACGTTTCGAACTCCTCCGGCACGACTTCGTCGGCCCCCAACTGATGCAGATCGTCCATCTCGCGCAGGTAGCGCGTGCGCACGATGATGTGCACGTCGGGATTGAGCCCCCGCGCGATCTGCACGGCGCGGCGCGCCGCGAAGGGATCCGAGATGGCCACGACCAGCACCCGGGCATGGTCGATCCGCACCACGTGGTGGAGCACATTGGGGTTGGTGGCGTCGCCGTAGAAGATCTTCACGCCGTTCTGGGACTCGCGCCGGACGGTCTCGCCGTCGAGATCGATTGCCACGTAGGGGATCTCCGTCTCCTCCAGCACCCGCACCAGGTTGCGGCCGCTCAATCCATACCCCATGACGATCACGTGGTCCTTGACCTTGAGATGACGCGACGCCTGCTGCGTCTGCGCGGCCGCCTTGTCGGAATACCAGCCCCGTAGTCGCTGGAGCGCCTCGGCCCGTTTCGCCAGATGGGGGGCGCCCTGCATCACCAGGGGCGTGATCACCATGGTCAGCACGGACACCGCCAGAAAGATTTGATAGGGCTCCCCCGTCAACAGGCCGATCTGGGCGCCCTGCTGGGCCAACACGAAGCTGAACTCTCCCACCTGCGCTAGCGACACCCCGGCCAGGATCCCCGAGCGCAGCGGGTATCCCGACGCGATCACCGGCAGCATCCCCATCACGAACTTGCCCACGAGCACCGCGGCAATGAGCGCGACCACGAGCACCGGATGGGCCAGCAGCACCCGCACATCCATCAGCATGCCGATCGACACGAAGAACAGGCTGTTGAAACTGTCCCGGAAGGGCAGCACCTCCGCCATGGCCTGGTGACTGTACTCGGACTCGGAGATCACCAGGCCGGCCATGAAGGCCCCCAGCGCCAGCGACAGGCCGCTCAGCGACGTCAGCCAGGCGATCCCCAGACACAGGACGATGATCGTCAGCAGGAACAGCTCGCGGCTCCGGCTGCGCACGATCTGCTCGAGCAGCTTGGGCACTACGTACAGGGCCGCCACCATGAGCGCCGCGACGAGCACCACCGATTTGGC
>JBFGRH010000138.1:0-5662 GCA_041563795.1 Nitrospiraceae bacterium
CAGAGGCCGTGGCCGGCCTTCAGCGTGTCCTTCAAATGGAACGAGACGTCGTCTTCCTCGCTGAGCGCCACCGCGACGCCGCCCTGCGCGTAGATCGAGCTGCTTTCAAGCGGGTGGCCCTTGGTGAGCACCAGCACGCGGCCGTGCCGGCTGAGCTCGATCGCCGCGCGGATGCCGGCGACGCCGGCGCCGATGACCAGGAAGTCGGCTTCGGGGGGATGCGGAGCGGTGGGCACGCGTGCGGCCATGGACCGGCTTATTGCGGACGGGGGACGGCTGGCGGTTCAGGGGGGCGGCGGAGCGCCATGCCGAACGGGAGATCGCCTTCCAGGCCGTTGAAGAGGACCGTTTTCTCGCCGACCAGCTTCAGGATCCCCTGCCCGCCCTCCCGGAGGCCCGCATCGGCGGGGGTCTTGCGCCAGACTCCCGCCCAGTTCACCACGACCTCGATCGACTCCCCTTCGATGACGATGCGGTCGATGGTCCATTCGAGGGTAATCTCCTGGAAGGTCTGAAAATCCTGCTTGATGTCGGTGGCCGCCTTCTCGAGCACTTCGCGCGGCAACAGCAGGCCCTGGACATCCGACAGATTGTGGCGGACGTACGCGACCCGCAACTCCTCCACCACCTTGTCGATGCGCTTGAAGCGGGCATGGTCCTCGGGATACCGGATCTCCTTGGAAGAGCAGCCGGCGGCCAGGACGGCGGCCGCAAGCAGGCCGGTCAGGAGCGCCGTCACGGGCCGGTGCACGAGGCGTATCGGCATCCACATGGCGCAGTATAGGTAGCCCCGTCGCGGGGCGTCAAGCCGCATCAGGACCGAGTCACGAGGACGGCGGACCGAGGTGTCCGGAGATATTCAGGAGGGGGCCTGACGTCTCGATCCCCGGCACTCGGCCCTCAGTCCCGAGCGCGCCTCCTGCGGCTCCCGGCTTGCATTTGCACGCAAAACCCACTACACTCCGCGTCGCGGAGGAGAACAATTATGTCCAGTGTGCTCAAGAAACGCCGGAAGAAAATGCGAAAGCACAAGTTCAGAAAACTGCGCAGAAAGCAGAAATTCCTGCGTCGCAGGACCCAGGGATAATCCCGCGGAGAGCCGGAGGCGTTCATGCCAGAAACCAAGAAAGTGCGCGTGCGCATCACGACCGTGAACCACGTCTACGTCGGGGATTTCGTCATCCCGCCCATGCGGAACCGCGTCTCGGACGTGCTCAACGAGGAGTCCCGGCTGTTCGTGAACCTCACCGACGTGGTGATCAACGACAAGACGCAGGCGGAATTCGTCTCGCTGAACAAGAACCTGATCGAATCCATCCAGGAAATCTAACGCAGAGCTCCCGGTTCACCGTTTTCAGTCGTCAGTGCGCGGGCCCGCTCAGTTGTTCCGTCACCCGCATTCCGCCTCCTTAGACTGATAACTGATCACTGATTACTGACAACGTCTGTATGTCCTACTACTCCCGCTTTCTACCATTCCTCAGGCCCTATTTCCCGCGCATGGCGGCCGCCATTGCGCTCGTGGGCACGGCCGCGGCGCTGAACCTCGTGCTCCTGAGCCTGGCCGGCCGGCTGTGGGACGTCATCACGATCGAGCGCGACGTCGACGGCATGACCACGCTCGTCTGGATCTTCCTCGCCCTGATGACGGGCCAGGGCCTGCTGTCCATGGGCCACAGTTACCTCGTCGCCTGGGTCTCCCAGCGGCTCATGGCGGACTTCCGCACGCACCTGTTCGGCCACGTGCAGAAGCTGTCGTTGAGTTTCTTCGCCAAGCGGCGCACGGGGGAAATCCTCTCCCGCCTCATGAACGACGTCGGCGTCATCCAGACGACCGTGACGGAGACGCCCATCGATTCCGCCAAGCAGCTCGTCACCTTCGTCGGCGGCGTCGGCTTCCTGCTGGTCATGAACTGGCGGCTGTGCCTGCTGATTCTCGTGCTGCTGCCGATCCTGGTGCTGGTCGCCAAGTTCTTCGGCCGGAAACTGCGGGCCCTCTCCACGACGATCCAGGACAAGACCGCGGGTTCCACGACCATCGCCGAGGAAGTCATCTCCGGCATCCGGGTCGTCAAGTCCTTCGTCCAGACCGGGCGGGAGGAACGGCGCTTCGACGCGCAGGTCCAGTCCAACGTGCAGTCCGCCCTGCGCCGCGCCGCGATCATGGCCGTCTTCGTGCCCGTCATCACCCTGCTGACCTTCGCCTCGGCCGCGGCCGTCCTGTGGTACGGCGGCCGCCAGGTCATCGAGGGGACCATCACGCCCGGCGACCTCTTCGCCTTCGTGCTCTTCGCCGGCATCCTGATCGGCCCCTTCGGCTCGGCGGCCCGGGTCTTCTCGCAAATCAAGGAAGCGCAGGGCGCCATGCAGCGCGTCTTCGAGATCCTCGACACCAAGCCCGAGATCGGCGACCGGCCGGACGCGGTCGAGATGCCCCCCATCGAGGGCCACGTGCGGGTCGAGCGTGTCAGCTTCGCCTACGATCCCAGGCAGCCGGTGCTCTCGGAGGTCTCCTTCGAGGTGCAGCCGGGCCAGATGGTGGCCCTCGTCGGCCCCACCGGGTCGGGAAAAACCACGCTGATCAACCTGTTGCACCGGTTCTACGATCCGCTGGAAGGCTCGATCACCATCGACGGCCGTGACCTGCGCGCGGTCCGGCTCGAGAGCCTCTACCGGCAGATCGCGCTCGTGCCACAAGAGACCATCCTGTTCGGCGGCACCATCATGGACAACATCCGCTACGGGCGCGACGGCGCCTCCGAGCAGGAGGTGATCGCCGCCAGCCAGGCCGCCAACGCGCACGAGTTCATCAGCGCCATGCCGGACGGCTACGGGACGATGGTGGGGGAAAAGGGCGTGAACCTGTCGGGGGGCCAGCGACAGCGGCTGGCCATCGCGCGGGCCATGCTCAAGAACCCGCGCATTCTCATCCTGGATGAAGCCACCTCGGCCCTGGATGCCGAGTCGGAACGGCTGGTGCAGGAGGCGCTGGAGCGGCTCATGGAAGGCCGGACGAGCTTCGTCATCGCGCACCGGCTCACGACCATCCAGGGGGCCGACCGGATTCTCGTGCTGCAGAAAGGCCGGCTCGTCGAGGACGGCACCCACGAGCAGCTCATGGCCCGCGACGGGCTCTACCGCTACCTCTACACCCTCCGCCTGACGGAAGGCGAGGGGCTGGAGACACGGGGCTAGCGCCGACGGCGAGTTGTTGCGCCCTACTGGGATAGATAGCGGGCCAGCGCCGACTGGGTGTCCAGGTCCAGCTGTTTGAAGGCCAGCCCCAGGAACAAGTGGTTGCCCGTCTTCTGCCTGCGGCGCACCTTGCAGGACAGCAGCAGGGGCGTCTTTTTCGCGTCGTCGAGCTTGACCCGGAGCTGCATCGTGTCGGCCATCTCGGCCGTGGTTATGTCGAGCGTGATACCGATGCCATTGGAGGAGAGGTCCCGGACCTGGCAGGGGATTTTCAAGAGACTCTTGCCCGGCTTGCCGGACAGGATGCCGGGAAGATTCACCGTCTTGCGCGCGCCGGCGCGCAGACCCAGCGGGATCACGCTGTAGGACCGGCCGCAGGGGCAGGTGTAGGGGATCATCTTGGCCGTGAATTCCGCCGGCGCAAAATCATGCGCGTCCATGCAGGCCGGGCAGCGGCTGCGAAAGGTGCCCTCGGTGAAAAACGCCTGGAGAAGTTCCGGGCTATCGGATAACATCCTGATCCTCCTCGTCAGCTCAGCAAGTATATCAGCCGCTAGCTCTTACCACGGAATCAGCCGCCTGCCGGGCCGTGCTTCGCCCGGGGCCCGAGCGGGCAAATAAAAACGGTGTCGGGCACCACTTCCGTGGTGCGCGACACCGTCCTGTATGCCGCGGGGCGCGGTACGCGCCGCGGGACGTCCCGCCGACAGTGTCTACTTCAGATGCTTGCTGACCAGCTTCGTCATCTCGAACATCGACACCTGCTTCTTGCCGCCGAACACCGGCTTGAGCTTCTCGTCGGCGTTGATCATGCGCTTGTTCTTCTTGTCCTGCAGCTTGTGGCGCTTGATGTACTGCCAGATCTTCTTGGTCACCTCGGTGCGCGGCATCGCCTTGCTGCCAATGACTTCGCCCAGCGTGGCGCTGGGGTGCATCGGTTTCATGAATGCGGCGCTGGGTTTCCTCTTTGACTTGGCCATCGGTGTGGTCTCCTTTCGATGAATAAGTAGAGTCGATCGCACCGCACATCGTGTGCGGTTGGCGCGAGAATGAGGCAACCAGAGGGAAAAGTCAATCCCCTCTCTGTAGAAACCGCAGCTTTTCCCTCTGAAGATATCCACAGCGGGAGCAGCGGCGGCGCGGTCTCCCGGCCGGCTCGCCGGCTCCGTTGGGATCAGCCCGCGCGCGGCGCGGCATCCCGGCGTTGGTCTCCGGGGCACGCTTGGCGGCCGAACGAGGACCGGAAGGCAGGGAGCGGCACAGAGGCGCCACGGAGCCTGCGGTGGAGAGGAAAACGTGTTGTGGGAACGGGGGTTAGACGGGCGGCCGGAACCTTCCGGGATGCCGCCCAAGGGAGGTACGGGGGGTCAGGCCTTGCCCTTGAGAGAATCGGTTTGCACTTTCGTCAGGTATTCCTGCAGCCGCCGTTGACCGGTCTGGTCCATGTTCACAAACTCGACGCCGACATCGTTGCCTGCCGTCCAGATCACCTTGGCACAGGCCACTTTCACCGGCTTCTTTTCGGTTGGAATGAGGAGGTTCAATTTAATCGTGGTATCCATTTTGACGTGATTGAGGTCCGATCCGCTCTCCAACGCGCAGCCCTTGAGGGAGAGGTTGAAGGTGTTGCCACGTATGACGCCTGCCTTTCCCTCGAACGTCACCGGAGCTTTCACGATCACGCGCCGTTCCCGTTTGGCATTATCCATCAACGCACCTTCCTTGCCCGACTTTCCGTTCCCCCCCTGACCGGCAGCCCGGCCGGCGCGGGATGTGACCTGCAACAGAGCGGTAAGAGTACCCCCGCCTCGGAAGTGAGTCAAGCGACGAACCTCAGGGCGCACAGCCTCGGGAAGCGTTTTTCGTTCAGGGGTGGGAGCAGGCGGGACCGCCTCTTCCTGCCTGAGTCGAACTGCGCGGCTCTATCGGCGGGGGCTCATCGCGGGGACCGGGACAAGGTCCCGATGGCCGCCTTACGATCGAATGAGACTCGCGGCGCCATCCCGGAGGCTGACAATGTACTGCTGCAGGCGCTCCCGCTCCTCCGCACTGAGATCCAGGAACTCGACACCGAAATCATTGCCCGCCCGCCAGGTCACCCGGGCCCGGTCCACTTGCAGCGGACTCTTCTCAGATGGAATATGCAAATAGAGTTTCATGGTGGCTTGCAGGTCGACCGGGGTGTTGCTCGCCAGGGCACAGCCGCCGCAGGAGAGGTTGAACGTGGTCCCCCGCCCGGTCCCCTGCTTGCCTTCGAACCAGACCGGATCCTTGACCAGTACGCGCCGCTCACGCCGTTGTTCCATCGGAGCCTCCCTGTCAACGAGGACGGAAAAAGCCTAGCCGCCACCCAGGGGGATGTCAAGGAATCCACAGGAGTCGGCCACACTATCCATAGCCTATGGGGAGTGTTCCCGCCTCCTCGCCATAGCCTGTATAGTGCGAAAACGTGTGGGGAGGGTCCCTG
>JBFGRH010000139.1:0-5660 GCA_041563795.1 Nitrospiraceae bacterium
GGGGGCGGGGGCGGTGGGGCCACGGCTTTGGGCTTCTTCCCCTCCAATTCAAGCTTCCTATCGTCCAGGTAGGAGATCAGGCTGTCGAGAAATTCGACCGCGTGCGCAATCTCCGACTTGGCGGTGGACTTGATCCGGAAATTCCGGTTCTGCTGGTACTCGGAGGAGTCTTCGCCGAAAATGTCGCGCAGGGCGTCCTTGATCTGGAATTCCAGCTTGGACCGTTCCGCATCCTTGTACGGGTTGCCCTCCCGCTTCAACTCATTGACCGGCTTGACCAGGGCGCGAAGCTGCTCGAGGCCGCCGGCCACCTCGTCGGCATTGGCGAAGACTTTTTCCTTGTACTGTTGCGCGTCAAACGTCTTGCTGCGTGTCACCGGTGCTCCTCGACGTGATGGGGCTGGTCGGCAATGCTTGCGGAGGGATCCTTAAAGAGATCCGGGTGTTGTTCGGCGACTTGCGGATAAAAGTCCGGATACCACTTTTGCATGCATTCCGGGCAGATGCCATGCGTCAACATGGTCTGCGTCTGGGCTTCCAGGTACTCCTCGACTTTGCTCCAGTATCCCTTGTCGTCACGGATCTTGTGGCAGGAGGCGCACATGGGCAAGAGGTCGCGCAGGAGCGCGGCCTGCTCCTTGGCTTTCGTGCGTTGCCATGCCAGGACGGCCGCGATCCAGATGGCCGCGACCGCCAACAGACGGTTGCTGGCGGTGATCCAGATCGGAACCTCGACGTGGGAGTAGATGTAGCCCAACGCGGTCAGCACCGTGCAGGCGATCGCGACCGACACCCGGAACCAATGCTGCCGACAGTTCATCGCAAGCAGGATGGGAATGACGTACAAAATGGGGATCGCCACTCCCCGCGGCAACAGGAGATCGATCGCGAAGATCGTCGCCGCGGAGCCGGCGATCAGGATCAGCGGAGTGATCGGCAGTTCACGCGTCTGCTGCGGTGGCAATCCGGCGGGTACGTCCATTGTCATTTCGAGGACAGGCAGGCCTGCATGAATTGTTTCCGCGCACTGCCCTTGAGGCCCTTGGTGCTTGCATCCTTGCCGCATGCTTTCATCTTGTCCTGCGTGGGCGCGCTGTGGCTTTCCGTCGCCTTGGCCGAGAGGCAGGCAGACATGAATTTCTGCTTGGCGTCGCCGATGTAGCCCTTGGCGCCGGCCTCGGCGTTGCACTCCTTCATCTTTTGCTGTTGTGGAGTCAGTTCACCGGCCGGAGAGAGAGAAGCCGAAGAGATGAACAGCAGGATGGTGACAAGCCGGAGAGCCCGGGTCATGGCGCGCCCCTTCATCTTGATAATCGCAGCGAGGGAAACGTTCGGCCCACTGTATCGCATTTGTATTTGCTTGGGCAAGAATTGTAGGGAAACCAGGCCCGATGGGCCATCGGCAGCGGGGGTTGCCGGCGGGAGCTGTCGGGAGGGCGGCGGGCGAGCCGGCCCCGCTTCCGCCCGGGGCAATAGATAGGAGTCTGGCCTCTCGTGGGATGCGGTCCTACGCCGGCTTCTCAGGAGGCGGGAAGAACTGGATGGACTTGGTGACGGTCTTGGTC
Organism: Nitrospiraceae bacterium; assembly: GCA_041563795.1. Lineage (GTDB taxonomy): Bacteria > Nitrospirota > Nitrospiria > Nitrospirales > Nitrospiraceae > 2-02-FULL-62-14. Next base: position 1,566 of record JBFGRH010000139.1, read on the forward strand.
AGCTTGGTTTGTTCTTCGGGAGTAAAGGCCAAGAACCGGACCCCGGCCTTGTCACCACGGAGGTTCTTCACCGTTGCAATCTTCATCGTGGCGCAATTGTCGACGGAACCGGTCGGGGCGGGGAACTTGAGGCGCAGGAGCTGTCCCACGGTCAGGGGTTGCCGGGACTGCACGGCGCAGCCGCCCTTCGAAATGTCCGTGACCGTGCCCTCTCCCACCAGCGTTCCACACTCAAGGTCCACCGGCACGCGTACGGGAACGCGAGGGGCATCCCGGCGGTCCTGCGGTTCCTTGGAACCCGACATGGCCTGCTGCGAGACCTGGAATCGGAGCTGGCATGGCGCGCATTCAAAGATGTAGGTGACAGTGCCGGCTTCATCACGGTCACGATGTGGCGCGGATTCCGAGGTCGCCACAAGGAGGTTTCCACACCCTGTGCAAAACAGCTTTTTCTGCTTCATTGGGCACCTCGGGTCTGAAACGGGCAAAATGTCGAAGATAGTCTAGCCGCTCGGCACAATGATGGCAAGTTGATAATAGAATCGCGGGGGTTCATATCCTTTGAGAGAGATTCAACCAAAATAGTCTCAAAGCGTACAAGTCGTTGTCAATACTTGGTATTTTCAAGTTTGCACAAGGCGTCCCTTGCGCTCGTCCGTGCCATCCCAAGCAGGCTTCTGAATCATCCGGATAGGTTTCCTCAAAATACGTACATGGAAGTGGTACTGAGGGACTGTCACGGTTGCTCAATGCCATCCAGGACCAAGGGTGTGCAGAAGGCAGAGTGGCGAGAAGAAATCAAGCGATATAGTGCAGAGGTAAGTCCTGCGAACGTCCTCTAGGTCGCGTCAACGTAGGGGGCTATTGGCCGGGGAAGCAAGGGTCGTCCGGCTCGAGGTCCAGGTCTCCCGGCGGGGAGAGTCCAAAGGCTGTCTCCACGGTCAGGCAGGCCAGGGCCGAGAGCGTGTCCGGCCCGGCAGCAGACAACTGTTGCGGGTACCTGGCGGTCGCGCTGAAGGCCAGCAACCCCGACGCCACCTCGACGCCACGGATTGAGACGGTCGCGCTGGAAAAAGCGGTTCGCACGGCTCCTGGAAATGGTGTGGAGGCGGCAGTGGTACTCGCACGGTTGATGACGGTGGTCTCAACGGCGCTTTGGGTGAAGATCACCACATCGACGCCCAGTTGTTTGGCCACGGGGATCGCGTTGTGCTCGTCTGCGAAGGAGCGGTTGACCCGGATGCGTTCCCTATCGAACGCCTGCTGGAGTTCCGACGGTTCCATGACGCTGAAGCCATTGTCCCGAAGCCATCCAACGATGGTGTTGGTGACGACAGGGCGCAGGCCCCAAACAGCCAGGCGCGCGTTTTTCTCCGGCAGGCGCTTTGAAGAGCCTTCGGTGATGACGTGAAGAGAGGAGGAGGAACAGGCGGGGAGGAGAAGAAGGAGGAGAACCATCAACCGAAACATGGGGGAAACTGTAATAGAAATGCTGTGAGGGGGCAAGGAAAGGGGGAAAATCATGGACAGCCCAACAGCACTGAAGGGGAGCTCAGGCGGAGGTGATCGGAGACCGTGTTTCCGGCTGCCTATAACTGGAGGCAGTCGGCCCAAGCGAAGCGAGAAGGTAAAACCACTTGCGGTTTTACTCACGCGCCCTCAAGTTCAAAGGGCGCGTGACCTCGCAAGCGCGGTATGGTGCCCCCGACACGAATTGAACGTGCGACCCGCGGTTTAGGAAACCGCTGCTCTATCCGACTGAGCTACGGGGGCGTGAGCAGTACGATAACGAAGGACATCACGAATGTCCAGCCGGCCGGGCGGCTGGACATGGAGCGTCAGTCAGGGAATTCTTGGAGATCCCACACACGCGCAAGGGCCCTCGCGAGTGTTATTTCCTCTCGGCCTGGTCGCGCTCGCAGCTTCGCTCCGCGAGCATGCGCTGGCCGGCCGTGGCGTTGCTCGGGATTCTGGCCATGCACGCCTTCAAGGAATCTTCAACGGCGCCGGCCGCGATTCTTCCTCGCCCTGTGGCCGGGGCGGCTGCATTGGATGATCCGGACGAACCGGTAGAGGAATCACCCATGCCGCCATCGGTGGTACAGGCTGCGGTGAAGAGAAGAGACATCGAGAAAATCGCCCTTGTTCCAAACTGCACAATCGTCATACACGCCTCCTTACGCACGACTTGGAAAACCAATTGGAAACTATACGAAGATGGGCCGGAAATAGCAAGGCCGTTCCACGGAGTCGAAACAGATGCGGTGGAGGCGCCGCACGGAAAAATTCACGGTTTCTCCGCGGTCTCGGAGAAGAGGGACTCCCTGTCGGGGATTTGATTCAGCAGGTCGGCGCGGGCCTGGAAGATGCCGGGGAGGCCGCTGCCCATCGCGTAGACGAGGCCGCTCGTCTTGTTCCCCAGCACCAGCCGGTTTTTTGTCGTGCCGTCTTTGGCCGTGGCGGTAAATTCAGCGGCCGGCGACGACAAGCCATAGGGGGCCAGCGGGCCCGGGTCCTTGACGATCCGCAGTTCCGCCGGCAGGTCCACGACGCGGGCGACGAACAGGTTGACGGTCTGCGGATCCAGCTGCTTGTCCGGCTGGTCTTTGAGCACCCAGTCCTCGGCCTTGTTGCTGACGAGCACGTACCGCCCTTTCCTGGTTTTCACCGACAGCGTGGCGATCTGGTCTCGTTCCATGCCAAGCAGGCGCTTGTCCTGCAAGGCGAAGAGGTCTTTCGTGAATTCCTCGATGGCAGAGGGGTTCACCTTGTAGATCGGCGCCTCCGGGGTGGAGACGGCGTACGCTTCCCCGCTGGACCGGTCCGGCTGGTACAGTTTCAGGACCTGGTCAGTCCCGCCGACGGTGGCGGTGATTTTCACGAACGGCTGTCCGAGCCGAGCCGCGAGCTTGTCGCGCTCCGGCCCCGCGTCCACGAAGGCGAGCGCCTTCAAGTCCGCCAGCTTGATTAGCAGGTTTCGCACCGCCGGCTGGTCCGCCCTGGCCTCGATGGGGAAACGGATGCGCCAGAGGGACTTCCCCTTGTCCTCGAATCGTTCCAGCAACACTTCGGTCCTGGGATTGCTCAGCCTGAGCCGCTCGACCTCGTCCTGCGCCACCGGCAGGACCTCCTTGTTCCGCAAGCCGGCCAGGGTCCTGGCCAGGAGAATCTTCGGCGGCAGGTCGGTGAGCAGCACCCGCTTATCCGATGCCCGCATGGCATAGAGCGTGGAGGAAATCGGGCCGATGTCGCCCAGGGAGAGCGTCTCCCGCCGGTCGCCCGCGACGATCGTCAGCGTCACGGCAGGAGGGTCCAGTCCGAAAGGCGCGAGCGGGGCTGCCTGTTCCTCGATGACGCGGGCGATGGTGCCAAGCAGCAGGACCCGCAGCAGGGCGTTCACTTCGCGCGAATCGGCCTCGGTGCGGATCGGGGCGGTGATTTTCCATCTCCGCTTGTCATCGGGCACCAGGACGATCTCAGCCCCCGCGGCGGCGCTCGAAACCGTCAGGCCGGTAATCTCCCGTTCCGTGAATGGCAACAGTTTCTTCGCCTCTGTATCGGTCTGGAGCGTGGCCCGTTCGGCGGGATACTCGACGAAATAGAGATAGGCGCCCAGTCCAGCCAGCACAACCGCCAGGGAGATGGTGATGCCGTATGGCTTCATGAGCCTAGAGCCGTCGCCGGCGCCGCCATGTCGCGATCCCCCAGAAAAAAGTGAGGGCGGGCAACAGGAGCACCTGGACGTAGAACAGCGTGCGCTCCTGCGCCGGGTTGGGCACAAAGGGTCGCATGGCGGGTTCCTTGGGCGTGATGGAAATCAAGTTGCGTTCTTCAGCCAGCCACCCGATCGCATGCAGCAGGAAATCGGTGTTGCCGGGGAAGTTGAGGTACGCGTTACTAGCGAAGGATGAGTTGCCGACGATGACGACCGCCGGCTGATGCCGGCCCTCCTCCGCCTGCGTCGAGGGCGTGCTCGCCACGGCCAGGGGCAGCGGACCCTTCACATCCGCCTTGTCGTCCAATTTAAAGGCGCCTCCCTGCGCGTTCAGCACCGCGCGGCTTTGAGGCGATGTTTGGGCGAGGGGGGTGGCCGAC
>JBFGRH010000140.1:0-5610 GCA_041563795.1 Nitrospiraceae bacterium
CTCAACGGCAACGGGCAGACCGACCCGATCATCTATACCGATCCCCAGACCGGCAACGAGTACTACATCAGCGCCTGGCTGGCCGAGGAGCACCGCAAGGACCTCACGGCGCTGGACCGGATCGTGCTGACCAGCCGCAGCGGCGAGGCGGTGCTGCTCAAGAACCTGGCGACGGTCAAATTCAACGCCGGCCCCGTGAAGATCAACCGGAAATACTTCCAGCGGGTCGTCAACGTCACGGCCAACCCCGTGGGGCGCGACCTCGGCAGCATCGGCGACGAGCTGGACGCGCGCTTCGCCCAGTTGCAGCTTCCGCCCGGCTTCAGCATCCGCGTGGCCGGCCAGATCGCGCAGCAGCGCGAGACCTTCACCGGCCTGATCTTCGCCACCATTCTCGCCATGCTGCTCGTCTACATGGTCATGGCCGCCCAGTTCAAATCGCTGGTGGACCCCTTCATCATCATGTTCTCCATCCCGATGGGTCTGCCGGGCGTGCTGCTCATCCTGTTCCTCACCAACACGACCCTGTCCACGACGTCGTTCATGGGCATCATCATGATGCTGGGCATCGTCGTCTCCAACGGCGTGCTGCTGGTGGATTACACGAACGTGCTCCGGCGGCGCGGCATGGCCCTGCGCGAGGCCGTCCTGCTGGCGGCGCGGACACGGCTGCGGCCGATCCTCATGACGTCGCTGGCGACGGTGTTCGGCCTGATGCCGATGGCGCTGGGACTGGGCGTGGGGGGAGAGACCAACGCGCCGCTGGCGCGGTCGGTCGTCGGCGGGCTCAGCGTGTCGACGATCCTGACCCTGTTCCTGATCCCGACGCTCTACGTGATCCTGGAGGAGAAGTTTCCGCGCAAGGCGGACCCGACGCGGGACGAGGCGACGCCGGCCCAGTAACCGGTCCTCAGTGGTCAGTGCTCAGTCTCCGGAACTGACAACTGAAAACTGAATACTGACAACTCCCCTTCGCTACATTGACAAGTTTGCGAGCGCTCGGTGAGAATGCCGGCATGGCCTCCAAGCAGAACCAGCAGCCCGCGTCGAACAACCCCGCGCAGGACGAGATTCCGGACCGCGCCTGCACCTGGTGCAAGGTGCCGATGACCAAGCGGCTCGTCGGCGACGGACAGTACCTGCACTATACCTGCCCGAAGTGCGTGTTCCAGCACGCCATGAAGTGGGAGAAGAAGTAGGGCCGTTTTGGTCGAGCCCTTGTGCTTGCAGAACGCGAAGACAAGGACGAGCGTGGCGGTCAGCCTCCCTTCCTTGCTCGCAGAGGCCGCACACGCGGACGGTGCTCCCTCGATGCGCGCAGTCGAAGGGAGGCTGGACCGCCGCTCGCTAAAAAGAACGGTCTGCCACAAATAAAAAACAGAAAGGCGACAGGCCGCTTGAAAGCCTGTCACCTTTAACGCTTCGCCACATTCAGCGGGCTACGCCAACAGCTAGTGCCCTAGCAACCTTGCTAGCCTGTTCGCTGTCATCTTCCTCGATAAATGGGGCCAGAGTACATTCGCACTTCCGGTGAAGTCCGCTCACGCCATGCCATCCTTTTTTAAGTAAGCGGGGACAGGTCGCTGGCAGACCTGTCCCCTTGAACATCATGAGCTAAATCACGGAGAGGAAAACTGATTAGGACGGGCCGCGTTTGGGAGGAGCGGGCGGCGTGCTCGCTTCCGCGGGCCCACCCTTGTCGACAGATTTGCCCTTCTCAGCAGGCTTCTCAACAGGCTTGGCCTTGTCCTCGAACTGTCCCAGGACCTTGAGGATGGTTTTTGCGTTCTCGATTCCCGTCCGGTTCCCCGGCGTGTCCGGCACCAGCCGCAGGTACTCGCGAAATTCCTGTGAGGCTTCCTTGGGGCGCGACTTCGCCATCAGGGCCACGCCGAGATTGTAATGCGCCGCGGGATAGTCCGGCTTGTGTTTCAACGCGAGCTTGTACTGCGTAATCGCGCCGTCCAGGTCCTGTTTTTCCTGGAGCGCCAACCCTAGGTCATGATGGGTGTAGGCGTCGTTCCCCTCGAGCCGCAGGGCTTCCTGGTATTCGGCGATGGCGCCGAGCAGATTGCCCTTGGCCTTCAGCGCAAGACCCAGGTTGTGGTGGGCGCCCGCATGGTCCGGCTGCAGCCGGAGCGCGTGCCGGTATTCCTCGATCGCGCCGTCCAGGTCCCGTTTCGCCTGCAGCGCCAGCCCGAGATTGAAATAGGCCTGCGCATTCTCGGGCTGGAAGCGGGCGGTCGCCCGATACTCCTCAACCGCCGCCGCATGGTCGCCCTGCGCGGTCAGGGCCAGTCCCAGGTTGTAATGGGCCTCCGCAAGGTTCGGGTTCAGGCGCAGCGCGGCCCGGTATTCGGCCACGGCGCCCGCGAGGTCTCCCTGAGCGTGCAGCGCCGCGCCGAGTCCCTGATGCGCCAGGACCAGATCGGGCTGGTACTGCAACGCGGCACGGTATTCCTCGATCGCGCCCGTCAGGTCGTTCCGCTTGGCCAATGCCACGCCCAGGGCATGGTGCGCGGCCGCGAAGCCGGGCTTGAGCTGCACCGCCGAACGATAGGAGGCGATGGCGCCGGTCTGGTCGCCGGTCGACGCCAGCACGACGCCGAGGTTGTAGTGGGCGTCCGCGAGGTCAGGCTGGAGGCGGACGGCTTCCCGGTACGCGACGATGGCCTCATGCAGCTTGCCTTCCGCCTGCAGGCTGACGCCGCGGTTGTACTGGGCCAGCGCGTCCCCTCCATTCTTGTGCTGTCCGCCGTTCGAAATGGCCGGAGCCGCCTCGCCCTTGGCCAGCACGACGGACGGCAGTGCCGCGCCGCTCAGCGCAGCGGCAGTCATCCCGACCACCAACATCATCTGAGCCACGCGATCCTTCATGTGAATGGCTTACCTGGTTGCCGAGAAGGGGCGCCGGTCCGGCGGTAACGGCCGGGACCCGCGGCGCTCGAATTCGCGCCGTTTCTTGTTCATCCGATCGATCATCAGCTGGTTGGCCGGCTTCTTATCCGCCAGCATGAGGTAGGCCATCATTTCCTCCGCGCTTTCCTGCTTCTTCCCCTGCGCTTTGAGCGCGCGTCCGAGGGCCAGGTGCGGGCGGGCCTCGTCCGGCTCGAGATGGATGGTGGTCCGGTATTCCCTGATCGCGGCGTCGAGGTTTCCTTCGCTGTGGTAGAGATACCCCAGCTTGAAATGGGCCCAGGCGTTCTCGGGGTCCAGTTTCAACGCCGCCTCCAGCTTCGCACGGTATTTCGCCAGCTCCTCCGCCGTTGGAGGTTTCGATTGTGTCAGAATTTCGTCCCTCGCGCCGGCCGGCAACTGCCAGGTCAGGGCCACCAGGTCGTTGGCGTCGGCCCTGGCCAGCACCGCCTGCCGCTGCTGCACGGCCGCCTCGGCCGCACTGCCCGTCAAGGCAGCCAACTGCTTGTTCTTCTCCTCGAGCTCTTTCCTTAAGACATCCGACTCCGCCTTCGCGCGCAGGAGGTCCTCCCGCGCCTGTTCGTTCTTGCGCAACTCCTGCAGCTGCCTGGCGACATTCGCCGGGTCCACCTTGACCGTGACATCCACGCGCACGACCGTGGTCTCGCCCTCCAGCGTGGTGCGCGTGGCCTGTTCGACCACTTCGACCAGCCCCGCCGTATAGGACCGGATCTCGTCCCTGGTAACGCTGAGGTTCTTGACCTCCGTGACGCCTTCCAGATAGGTGCCGACCTGCTCCAGCGCCAGCCGCTTCGCATCGAGCAGGGCCAGCCGCTTGGCATCGGTCTTGGTATCGTTGTCGCCCATGCGGTATTCGCCGGAGGCCGTCAGCGTACGCACCTCCGCCGACGCCGCGGCCGGGAGCAGGACGAGCCAGGCCGCCAGCAGCGCAAACCCAATGCGCTTGTAGAGTAATGGGCGGCTTTTCATGATCATCATACCAGGATACCAGACCGCGCAGACGCGCAAGGCTACATGAGGCGTCTCCTCAAGTCCAGAGGAACCGCCGGAGCGGGGGGCCTCCGCTCAGTAGACGTAGGTGTCCAGCGGACCGATCCCCCCCGCCCCCTCCACCGCCTCGAAATTCAGCCGCCCGATCACCTGCCCTTCTTTCGTCTCCACGTCCACGCGCCAGTCTCCCGGCTCAATCCGGGACTTGACCGTATAGCCGCGGTAGCCCCCCTCCCGGCCGCCCGAGATCTGCAAGGGGATGCGGTCTGTGGTCATGAACTTTCCGTCGGAGCGGCCAGCCGGCCGATACTGCCAATGATGGATGATCGTCGTGTGGAGATCCACCGGCGCGAACACCGCTGTAAAACAGTAGGCGGGGCCGCCGGTGTGGAACGGATCGTCCGACCGTTTCCAAAACTGGTACCAGGCCCCCTCCTCAAAACTGAGCCGGTACCGGTCCTCGCTCTTCTCGATCCGGTGGTAGGCTCCGGCGAATTTCATGGACAGCGGGACCGGGGGAATCCAGTGCAGAAAATAGAACAGGACGAGGAGCGCGACCAGGCCTGCCGCCGGCGCGCCGGTCAGGAGAATGTCGCGGCGGGTCCGGCCCGGGACGCCCGCGTAGATCAACTCCACGACCCGCAAGGTCACCGCGAGGCTGAGCCCCGCGCCGATCAGGAACATCAGCGTGTTCATGAACCCGGTCAGGACCGGCAGGAAGAAGGTGAAGAAACTGAAACACACCACGGCATACAGGCCGACGAGGAGCCGGATATTCGACAGCCGGTCGTGGATCAGCTCGGTGGCCACCAGCATCGCCACGAGCAGGGCAAAGAAGATGGCCGTGCCGGTCCATGACGCGCTCTGGGAATAAAAGATCGTGTAGGCGCTGAACAGCCCGCCGAGCAGAAACTGGATCGCCCGCGGATAATAGGGCTGCGCGCGTTTGACGAACGACGCGACCGGATGGGCGTCGGGCAGGATGTCCGGGTGCCCGGCCCTGGCCAGGTCCGTCCGTCCCGTTAGGACGATCAGCGCGCCCAGCAGGGTCAGGTAAAACAGGAGAATCAGGTTGTCCAGCAGGCGGTCGATGCGCGTCAGCGTGATCGTGTCGAAGGTCACGCCGGCGAAGAAGAACAACACCGGCAGAAACGGCTTGGCGAGGGCGACGCGCAGGCGCGCCGAGGAGAGCCATGAGGCGGGCGCGTCCGTCATGGGAAAGGCGGAAGCGGCGCGTAGGTCACGGGCAAATTCAACACGCGCTCCAGCCAGCCGGCCATCTCGTCCTCCGGCAGCGGCGCCCGGTTGAGGCGGACTTCCAGTTGAAACCCGCCCTCCGCCCCGACGATGCCCACGATCGCCGACGCATCGGCGCCCTCGGGCGCCACCTCCCCGGTTTGAAACTCGCAGAGCGTGGCATAAAGCCGGCCGGCCGGCGCGATGGCACGCAAGATCTCCGGCAAGTCATCCAGCGGACAGTGCGCCGAACAGCGGTAGGCCAGGCGGGCGCCCGGCGCCACGGCCTGGAATTCGTCCAGCGCCTCTTCGGAAAACCCGGTCAGGTACGCGCGAACGCGGGCGGCCTCCCCGCCGTAGGTGGCCGCCAGGCGGCTGGCGGGCACGAGGAATTCGAACGCGTCCGGTGAATTGTACTCGAACTGGCAGGGCCCGAAGGCGTCCGGC
>JBFGRH010000141.1:0-5428 GCA_041563795.1 Nitrospiraceae bacterium
CCGCCGGCACACGGCCGCCGTGCACCGGATATTCCGAAGGCTGTTTGATCGTCCCGATCGATCCAGTTTCGTCAAGGCTGCCCGCAAGTTATCCTAAAACACAAAGGGCCCGGCGGTTTCCCGCCGAGCCCTTCGCTGAACCCTGAGTCTGTCGAAGGGTTAGTACATCCCTTCCATGCCGTGGCTGTGGCCGCCGTGGCCGCCCATCGCCGGCTCTTTCTTCTCTTCCGGCAATTCGGTGATCATCACCTCGGTGGTCAGCATGAGGCCCGCCACGCTGCCCGCGTTCTGCAGCGCGCAGCGCGTGACCTTGGTCGGGTCGATGATGCCGGCCTTGATCATGTCCACGTATTCCTCGGTCGCGGCATTGAACCCGTAGCTGGAGCTCTTCTCATGGCGAACCTTGTCCACCACGACCGAGCCCTCCACACCGGCGTTCTCGACGATCTGCCGGATCGGCTCTTCGAGCGCGCGCTTCACGATGGTGACACCCACCATCTGCTCGGCCGGAATACCCTTCAGGCTGTCCAGCGCCGAGACGCAGCGCAACAGCGCCACGCCGCCGCCCGGGACGATGCCCTCTTCGACCGCCGCCTTGGTGGCATGCAGGGCGTCTTCGACACGGGCTTTCTTTTCCTTCATCTCGGTCTCGGTCGCGGCGCCGACGTTGATGACGGCTACGCCACCGACGATCTTGGCCAGGCGCTCCTGGAGTTTCTCCCGGTCGTAGTCCGAGGTGGTCTCCTGGATCTGGGCCTTGATCTGCTTGACGCGGGCCTCGATCTTCTTCGGATCACCGTGGCCCTCGACGATCGTGGTGTTGTCCTTGTCGATCGTCACGCGCTTGGCCCGGCCGAGGTCCGTCAGCTTGACGTTCTCGAGTTTCAGGCCGAGGTCTTCCGAGATCACCTGGCCGCCGGTCAGGATCGCGATGTCCTCCAGCATGGCCTTGCGGCGGTCACCGAAGCCCGGCGCCTTCACGGCCGCCACGTTCAGCGTGCCGCGCAGCTTGTTGACGACCAGGGTCGCCAGCGCTTCGCCTTCCACTTCCTCGGCGACGATCACCAGCGGACGGCCCATCTTGGCCACCTGCTCCAGCAGGGGCAGGAGGTCCTTCATGGCGCTGACTTTCTTTTCGTTGATGAGAATGAGCGGCTCCTCCACGGAGGCTTCCATCCGCTCGGCGTTGGTGACGAAGTAGGGGGAGATGTAGCCGCGGTCGAACTGCATGCCCTCGACCACGTCCAGCGAGGTCGTCATGGACTTGGCTTCCTCGACGGTGATGACGCCGTCCTTGCCGACCTTCTCCATCGCCTCGGCGATCAGGTCGCCGATGGTCTTGTCGTTGTTCGCCGAGATGGTCCCGACCTGGGAAATCTCCGTCTTGGCTTGGCAGGGCTTGCTGATCTTCTTGAGTTCGGTCACGACGGCCTCGACAGCCAGGTCGATTCCGCGCTTGATTTCCATCGGGTTGCCGCCGGCCGTGATGTTCTTGGCGCCCTCGCGATAGATGGCCTGCGCCAGCACCGTCGCGGTGGTCGTCCCGTCACCCGCCGTGTCGCTGGTCTTGCTGGCGACCTCGCGGACGAGTTGCGCACCCATGTTCTCGTAGGGGTTCTTGAGTTCGATTTCCTTCGCCACGGTCACGCCGTCCTTCGTGATGGTGGGCGCACCGAACTTCTTGTCCAGAATCGCGTTGCGACCCTTGGGGCCCAGCGTGGCCTTGACGGCGTCCGCGAGCTGGTTGACCCCTTTCAGGATCGCCGCCCGTGCCGCATCGCTATACAACAATTGCTTCGCCATTGTGTTCCTCCCTTTAGAGCAGTCTATCGTGTGTGAGTGTCGTGATTAGGTGGTGAAAATCCCGAGGATGTCTTCTTCCTTGAGGATCAGGCAGTCTTCGTCGTCGATCCGAAGCTTGCTGCCCGAATACTTGTCGAAGAGGACCTGGTCGCCGACCTTGACGTTCTCGACCTTCTTGCCGATGGCCTGGACGCTGCCCCGCTGCGGCTTCTCCTTCGCCGAGTCCGGCACGTAGATGCCGCCCGATGTCCGCTCCATTTCCTCCGTGTAGCTGACGAACACGCGGTCGCCCAGGGGCTGAAAGCCCTTGGCGGCCTTGGATTCCTTCTTCTCCTTCGTTGCCGTTGACATAACGCTGCTCCTCCTTGCTGGTGATTAATGGACGTCCTGTTGTGTGAATGGCTCGAACCGCTCGAGGCTATCACATGGAACAGTAGGGAACATAGGACCGATCCGGTCCGAGTCAAGGGGGGCGGCGTGGGTTTTCTTTCGAGACCTCTCGGATCGCTCTTTGAGTATAACCTATTGATAGTACGATGATTTATCGCGATGAGCGGAGATGGTCGAAGTCGGTCACGTCCTTTTTGATGTAATCGCGGAGCCGCTTGATCAAGCGGGCTTCCAGTTGGCGGGTGCGTTCCTTGGTGATCCCGTACTTCTGGCCGAGGTCCTCCAGCGTGACCGGCGTTTCCGACAGGATGCGGTTCCGGAGAATATCCTCGTCGCGTTCGGCAAGCGTACCGCTGAATTCGGCCAGTTTCTTCCGGAACAGGCGGCGCAGTTGCAGGCTGGCCAGTTGTTCGTCGGCCGGCACTTCCTGCGCCGGGAGAATGTCGAGCAGCGTGCCCCCGTCGTTGTCCGGCGTCAGCGATTGATCGAGCGAGAGCTCCCAACTCCCCAGGCGCTGGTCCATCTCGACCACGTCACGTTCGCTGACATTGAGCCGGTCCGCCAGCAGCTTGGCGTCCGGCGCAAACCCCTCCCGCTCCAGCTTGGCCTTTTCCTTGCGCAGATTGTAGAAGAGCTTGCGCTGATCCTGCGTCGTGCCGACCTTGACCAGCCGGTGGGTGTTGAGCAGGTACCGCAGGATATAGGCGCGCACCCACCAGGCCGCGTAGGCATAGAAGCGCACGTTCTTCGTCGGGTCGAATTTCTTGATCGCCTGCATCAAGCCGACATTGCCTTCCTGGATCAGGTCCATGTGGTCGGCGCCGGTATGCAGGTATTCCGAGGCGATCGAGACGGAGACACGCAGGTTGGAGAGGATCAGCTTGACCGCCGCCTCGCGGCTGTCCGTCGACTGGTAGTCGCGGAAGAGCGCCAGTTCCTCCTCCTTCGACAGAAACGGATACCGGCGGACTTCGGCCAGGTACCGTTGCAGGGTGGTGACCGGCGTGACCGCTCTGGACGGATCGGTTGCGGCCGGCTCGTCGGACGGCCGCTCCGACGTTTCGTCGATCAAGGTGCCGGCGAGGTCCGGCGTCACGGGGGACGACGGCTCGTCGTCCGTGTCCGGCTCGTCATCGTGTGGCGTGTGTGGTGGCTTGGCCATGGCGATCGGTGGATTATAAACGTAACACAGGGCCTGCACAAAAAACTTGTCGCCTGCCATGGTATGCTGCCCGGACGATCGGAGGGAAATCGTGCAGGACATTGTGCGGGCCATCCGGAGCGGACACTGGCCGTCGCTGGCCGCAGCCTGGCTGCACTTCGAGGTCAGCTTTATGGCCTGGGTGCTGGTGGGAGCGCTGGGCGTTTTTATCGCGGACGAATTCCATCTCACCGCCACGCAGAAGGGCCTGCTGGTGGCGGTGCCGCTCCTGGGCGGAGCGCTGCTGCGGATCCCCGTCGGCATGGGCAGTGATTGGTTCGGCCCCAAGCCCATGGGTCTCGCCCTGCTGGCGGGAGAGGGTGTCGTGCTGCTATGGGGGTGGCTGGGCGTGTCCAATTACGGCGAGATGCTGGCGATGGGACTTTGTCTCGGCCTCGCCGGCGCCAGTTTCGCCGTGTCGCTGCCGCTGGCCAGTCGCGCCTATCCGCCGGCGCATCAGGGATTGGCCATGGGGGTGGCGGCCTCCGCCAACAGCGGGATCGTCCTGGCCGCCTTCTTTGCGCCGAGGGTGGCGCAAGTCGTCGGCTGGCGCGGGGTCTTGGGACTGATGGCGGTGCCGGTGCTCATCACGCTGGTGCTCTACGGCGGGCTGGTTCGCCGGGATATCGGGGGCCCCTCAGGCATGCGCGGCGCGGGGGGGTGGACTCGCCCCGGGGGTCTGCTCAGACAACCGCTCAGCTACTGGTTGTGTTTCCTCTACGCCATTACGTTTGGAGGGTTCGCCGGGCTCTGCAGTTTCCTGCCGATCTTCTTCCACGATCAGTATGGCCTCGAGGCGGTGACGGCCGGCACGCTGACCGCCCTCTGCGGACTGACGGGCAGTCTGATCCGGCCATGGGGCGGACACCTCGCTGATCGGGTCGGGGGCCGCGCCGTGCTCGCATGGGTCCTGCCGGTGATCGCGGGGTGCATCGTCGGTGCGAGTCTGCTCCCGCCGCTCGAATGGGCCCTGCCTGTGCTCGTCGCAGCCGTGGCCTGCATGGGGTTCGGAAACGGCGTCGTCTTTCAAATTGTGTCGGACCACTATTCGAAACAGATGGGTTTGGCGTCGGGATTGGTCGGCGCCGCGGGCGGGCTGGGCGGATTCCTGTTGCCTGCCTGGCTGGGCGCGTTGACGGATTTGACGGGCACGTATCAAGCGGGTTTCCTGCTGTTCGCCGCACTGGCCGGTGCAGCATGGATTAGCGTTCTGGTGGTAGAGCAGAGTTCCCGGCCCTCATAGACTCGCTTTTCGGCCCTGTTTTCTCCATTGACAGTCGCGAGTAAAAAGTATTATAAATTAAGCACTTATAGTTGTCCTCTCCTTCCAAATCCTGAGCAAGAAAATGGCATCGCCGTTCAACACAATCGAAGAGGCCATCAAGGAGATCAAGAAGGGTCGTTTCGTGATCCTGGTGGACGATGAGGACCGGGAAAACGAAGGCGACCTGGTCATGGCGGCCGAACGGGTGACCCCCACCGCGATCAACTTCATGGCTAAGCATGCGCGCGGGCTAATCTGCCTCGCACTGACCCCGGAGCGCGTCGACGAATTGCATCTGCCGCCCCAGGCCCCGGTGAATACGGCCACGTTCGGCACCGCCTTCACGGTCTCCATCGATGCGCGGCAGAATATCACCACCGGCATTTCGGCTGCCGACCGGGCCACCACCATCCGCACCGCGGTTGATCCGGCGTGCAAGCCGACCGACCTGGCGCGTCCAGGCCATATTTTCCCCCTCAAGGCGCAGAAGGGCGGGGTCCTCAAGCGCGCGGGCCAGACCGAGGGGTCGGTGGACCTGGCGCGGCTGGCGGGCTTGGCGCCAGCCGGCGTGATCTGCGAGATCATGAACGAGGACGGCACCATGGCCCGCGTCCCCGAGCTGACCGCCTTCGCCAAGCGGCACAAGCTGGTGATGGTGACGATCAAGGCGCTGATCGAATACCGCATGAGTCGGGAGACCTTCGTGAGGCGGATGGCGGAGGCGCGCCTGCCGACCACGTTCGGCGAGTTCGAGGCGATCGTATTCGAGA
>JBFGRH010000142.1:0-5407 GCA_041563795.1 Nitrospiraceae bacterium
ACCACCGGGCCGCTGACGCCGAAATGGGTCCACAAGAGGCTGCCCCGGCGTCGGTCCACCACCTTCCCGTTCACCTGTGTGGTCAATTCAACCTCCTGCGACACGCCCGACAATTCCGCATGAAACATGCCCGGTGTCAGAACAAGGGGTACGAGGGCCGGATAGGTTGGTGTGACCTCGTGGCCGAGCCGGCGGACCATCGCCCATCCCCCGCCGTCGCTTCCGGTCTTTGGCAAGGAACGGCCACCGGTGGCCAGGATGACCCGGCGGGCAGACACGGTGCCCTGCTCATGCTTCACCAGGAAGGAGGGGCCTCGCGGAGCCTCGGATTGCGGGATCACGTCCTCCACGCGATGGTGTACGAGCACGGGCACGCCCAGGGCCGCACAGCGGGCCGTCAGCGCCTGCAGCACGGTGCGGGCCTGGTCGGTGACCGGAAAGAGTTTGCCCGTTTCTTCACGCTTTAACTCGACCCCCAGGGAGGCAAACCACCGCCGCGTGGCGTCGACGCCGAAGGCCGCCAGGATGTTCCGGACGATATGCGGCGACCCGTTGAAATCCGCCGCCGCGACCCGTTCGTGCGTCACGTTGCAACGGCCGCCGCCGGAGATCAGGATCTTGGCTCCGATTTTCTTGGCGCCATCGAGGACCACGATGCGCGACGCCCCCCGCTCGCCTGCCGCTTCCGCCGAGAAGATTCCCGCGGCGAGTCCCGCCGCGCCGGCGCCGACGACCACGATATCGGCATGCTCGTCCCTCTGCAGGGTCGGCACGCTCACTGGTTGCAGTGGAGGCATGAAACAGGGGCGGACACGAGCGCGGGGAGGCTACTCGATCGTATCCAGCTTGATGCGCAGTTCTTTCAGCTGGGCGGGATCCACCGCGGAAGGGGCCTCGGTCAGCGGACATTGGGCCTTCTGGGTTTTCGGAAAGGCGATCACGTCGCGGATGGAGTCGGCATGGCCCAGGAGCATGATCAGGCGGTCCAGGCCGAAGGCAATCCCGCCGTGCGGCGGCGCGCCGAACTCCAGCGCATCCAGCAGGAAGCCGAACTTGGCCCTGGCCTGTTCCTTGTTGATTCCGAGCAGGTCGAGAATGCGCAACTGCACGTCGCTCCGGTGGTTGCGGATGCTCCCTCCGCCGATCTCGTTGCCGTTCAGCACCATGTCGTAGGCCTTCGCCCGGACCTTCAGCGGCTCCGAGTCCAGCAGGGCCAGATCCTCGTCCATCGGCGCGGCAAAGGGGTTGTGCATGAAGACATAGCGCTTCTCTTCCGCCGAGTAGTCCAGCAAGGGGAACTCGGTCACCCACGCCGGTTTCCAGGCCGTCACATCGATCAGGTTCAGTTCCTCGCCCAGGAGGAGACGGATTCGGCCCAGGACGTCGTGGACGATGGCCGGTTTATCGGCGCCGAACAGGATCAAATCGCCCGGCTTGGCGTCCGGCAGGGCGGCCAGCAACGCCTTGCCATCCAGAAATTTGGCGATGACCGACTCCAATTGGCCTTCCGCCGTGATCTTGAGCCAGGCCAGCCCCTTCGCCCCGAAACTCTTCGCCGTTTCACCCAGCGCGTCGATTCTCGTTCGTGACAGCGTCGCGCCGCCCGTGACGATCAGCGCCTTCACGATCCCGCCCTTCGTCGCCGCGTCCTTGAAGACCTTGAATTCGCTGGCGGCGGCAAAGGCGGTCACGTCGTGCAGCGGCATGTCGAACCGCAGGTCCGGCTTGTCGGTTCCATACCGGCCCACGGCCTCCGCATAGCGCAGACGGGGAAACGGAGTGGGCAACTGCACGCCCCTGGCCTCGCGGAACACGGTCACGATCATCTGCTCCATCAGGGCCATGACGTGCGGTTGATCGACAAACGACATCTCCAGGTCGATCTGGGTGAATTCCGGCTGCCGATCGTTGCGAAGGTCCTCGTCACGGAAACAGCGGGCGATCTGGTAGTACCGGTCCGCGCCGCTGACCATCAACACCTGTTTGAAGAGCTGCGGCGACTGCGGCAGCGCAAAAAACATCCCCGGGTTGACGCGGCTCGGCACGAGATAGTCGCGCGCCCCTTCCGGCGTGCTCTTGGTCAGGATCGGCGTGTCGACTTCAAGAAACCCGTGGCCGTTCAGGAACATCCGGGTCTGGTGCGCGATCCGGTGGCGCAGCTCCAGCAACCGCTGCATCTTCGGCCGCCGCAGGTCGAGGTAACGGTACTTCAGCCGCAACGCCTCGGTCACCTCGGCGTCATCCTCGATCAGGAACGGCGGCGTCTGCGACGGGTTGAGGACCTCCACGGTCTTGACCATCACCTCGATCTCGCCGGTCGCCAGCTTGGGGTTCTCGGAGCCGGCCGGCCGTTTCGCGACCGTCCCCTCGACCGCCACGACATATTCGCTCCGCAGCTGGTGCGCCTGCTCGTGGGCCTTCGCGTTGATTTCCTGGTTGAACACGACCTGGGTGAGGCCCCGCCGGTCCCGGATATCGTAAAAGATCACGTTACCGTGGTCGCGCCGCGTGTGGACCCACCCGTTGAGGACCACCGTCTGGCCGACATGGGCGGCGGTCAGCTCGCCGCAGGTATGCGTGCGGACCTTCATGAAGGCACCCGCTTGGAAGCGGCCTTCGAGGGCCGGCTCGATCGGGCGTTCCGCGCCCACTTGGCCCGAGCCCGCTTCGCCCGTGCCTTCCGGGCCATGGTCTGCATGCCTCCCGCCTGCACGTCCTTCCGTTCCCGCGCCAGCTCGCGCACGGCATTGGCCTCGCGATCCGTCAGGTAGCGGTACTGGCCCGTCGGCAGCTCGCCCAGCGCGAGCGGCCCGAACTTGATGCGCTTGAGCTTCAGGACCGGATGGTTGACGGCATCCAGCATGCGCTTGACTTGGTGTTTGCGTCCTTCAAAAATCGTGATCTCCAGCCAGGAGTTCTCGGTGGCCTTGCCGACCTTCTTGACCACCGCCGGCCCCGTCCGGCCGTCGTCGAGCATGATCCCCGTCTCCAGGGCGTCGATATGTTCGGGGGCCAGCATGCCCTTGACCTTGACCAGGTAGGTCTTCGGCACATGGTGGCGCGGATGGAGCAGCAGTTGCGCCAGCTCCCCGTCATTCGTCAGGAGCATCAGGCCCTCGCTGTCGAAGTCCAGCCGCCCCACGGGAAACACGCGTACGTGGACCCCGGGAAGCAAATCGGCGATGGTGCCCCGGCCGCCCGGATCGCTCATGGTGGACACGACATTCTTGGGCTTGTTGAGCATCACGAAGGTCTGCGGCGGCGCCGGCTTGAGATGGCGCCCGTCCACCTTCACGTGATCCGTCTCGGGATCGACCTTGGTGCCGAGTTCGCAGACCACCGCGCCGTTGACGGTCACCCGGCCCTGCGCGATCATCTCCTCCGCCTTGCGCCGCGAGGCCAGGCCCGAATCGGCGATCACCTTTTGCAGTCGGACGTCCACGCTATTCCCACTCGATGGTCGACGGGGGTTTGGAGCTGACGTCATAGACGACCCGATTGACGCCCCGCACTTCGTTGATGATCCGGTTGGAGATCGTTCCCAGGAGCTCGGCCGGCAGCCGCGCCCAATCCGCCGTCATGCCGTCCAAACTGGTCACTGCCCGGACGGCGATGACATGCTCGTAGGTCCGCTGGTCGCCCATGACCCCCACGGTGCGGATCGGCAGCAGCACGGCAAAGGCCTGCCAGATCTCGCGATAGAGCCCCGCGTTCTTGATCTCCAGCGCCACGATGGCCTCCGCCGCCTTCAGCATGTCCAGCCGTTCTTTCGTCACCGGACCAAGAATACGGATCGCCAACCCGGGGCCTGGGAACGGCTGACGCCAGATGATGTCCTCCGGCAGACCCAGTTCCTTCCCCAGCACACGCACCTCGTCCTTGAACAGCTCCCGCAAGGGCTCGATGAGCTTGAGCCGCATCTTGGTGGGCAGTCCGCCGACGTTGTGGTGCGTCTTGATCGTCGCCGAGGGGCCCTTGAAGCTCACGCTTTCGATCACATCCGGATAGAGCGTGCCCTGCACCAGATAGTCCACCTGCTTCAGCCGTTTCGCTTCCTTCTCGAAATTCTCGATAAACAGCCGGCCGATGATTTTCCGTTTTCTCTCCGGGTCCTCGACATTTTTCAACGCCTTCACGAACTGCGAGGCCCGGTCGAGCATGTGCAGGTTGAGCTTGAGATGCGTCTTGAAGGTCTTGCGGACCTGCGCGCCCTCTCCCTGCCGCAGCACGCCGTTGTCCACGAAAACGCAGGTCAATTGCTTGCCGATCGCCCGATGGGCCAGCACGGCCGCCACGGAGGAATCCACGCCGCCGCTCAGCGCGCAGATGACCTTGCCCTTGCCCACCGTCTCGCGGATCTGGGCCACCGCCGTCTCCACGTAGGAACTCATCGTCCAGGTCGGTTTGCACCCGCAGATGTCATGGACGAAATTCTGCAGCAGCCGGAATCCTCCCGCCGTATGCGCCACTTCCGGATGGAACTGCAGGCAATAGTACCGCCGGGCGGCGTCCGACAGCTTCATGGCGGCCACCGGCGAATTGCCGGTGTGCGCGATGACGCGAAACCCCCTGGGCATCCGCTCGATCCGGTCGCCGTGCGACATCCAGACGGTGGTGGTCCGATCCTCCCCGACGCCCTTGAACAGGTCCGAATCGTCGTCGATGATCAGCTCGGCCCGGCCGTACTCGCGCCGGGACGCCCTGGCCACTTCGCCGTCCAGCAGATGCGTCATCAGCTGCATGCCGTAGCAGATGCCCAGCACGGGCACGCCGAGATCGAAGAGCTCCCGCGGCACCTGGGGCGCCTTCCGCTCGTAGACACTGGCCGGCCCGCCCGACAGAATGATGCCCTTGGGCCGGTAGGCCGTGATCGTGGCCAGCGGGACGGTGCAGGGAAGGATCTGGGAGTAGACGTGGGTTTCGCGGACGCGGCGGGCGATGAGCTGGGTATATTGCGATCCGAAATCGAGGATCAGGATTCTGTCATGCCAGAGTTCCATGAAGACGTGAACCGTGAATCGTTAAACGTTAAACGTAGGGAACTGAATCTGGTTGTAATAAGTTGCGATTAACGAATAACGATCAACGTCTACCGTCTTACTCTCCATCCGTACGGTAGTTGGGCGCCTCTTTGGTGATGATCACGTCGTGGACGTGGCCCTCGCGGAGACCGGCCAGCGTCTGCCGGATAAAGCGGGCGTTCTTGTGCAATTCCGGAATGGTCCGGCACCCGCAATAGCCCATGCCCGAGCGCACCCCGCCGACGAGCTGGTAAATCACGCCGGATAAGGTGCCCTTGTAGGGCACCCGGCCTTCGATCCCTTCCGGCACCAGCTTTTGCGTGGATTCCGTGCCCTCCTGAAAATACCGGTCCCGGGAACCGGTTTCCATGGCGCCCAGTGAACCC
>JBFGRH010000143.1:0-5388 GCA_041563795.1 Nitrospiraceae bacterium
CAGCAGGCAGAGCAGACTGCCGACCACGGCGGCCGCCATGTCTTTTTGCGCATCCCAGATATCGCCCTGTGATCCCAGGTACGCGTCACCCAGCTGCGGACTGACGATACGCGCCACCCAGGATTCCACCACCTCCCAGAGACCGCTCAATCCCAGCGGCGTCATAAACGCGAGGTAGGACGCCAGCGCCCCGCCGGCATTCGCCAGCCGCACGAACACCTCGAGCAGCGGATAGGTCAGCAACAAGCCAAAACAGAAATGCACGACCCGATCGAAGGGATTGCGGGACATCTCGAACGCGCTCTCCAGCCAGTGCCCGAACGGTGTCTGGGCATAGGTATAGTGCGCGCCGATCATGTGCAGGGTCAGAAACAGCGTGATGAGGGCGTAGGATCCGTGCGACAGGGGAAACGTCCGGTGGGTCGCCACCAGCACGGCCACGAGCAAGGCGGGCAGGATGCTCGACAGGACCCAGTTCTGGCCGTCCACGGGCGTGAACGACATCCCGACCCAGAACAGTACGCACCAGGCGAGAAGGGAGACGTGAAACCACCTCTGGCGGGTCATGCTCGGATGTGCTCCTGGTTGCCCGGCGCGGTGCCGCCGTTACTGGTAGCTCTCGTTGTCGGTCGGATACTTCCCCTGCTCCACCTCTTCCTTGTAGCGGCGGAGCGCCTGGAGCGCGTCGGCCTTGAGGTGCGCATAGGGCTTGAGAAATTTCGGCGCGATGTCGTCGAAGAGCCCCAGCAGATCGTAGAGCACCAGCACCTGCCCGTCGCAATGCGCGCCGGCGCCGATGCCGATGGTGGGAATGGTCAACGATTCCGTGACGGTTTTGGCCAGCGACGCCGGGATGGCCTCGAGCACGACGGCAAAGGCCCCCGCCGCCTCCAGGGCCCTGGCATCGGCCAGCAGGGTCTCCGCCTGCGTGCGTTCCTTCCCCTGTACTTTATAGCCACCGTATTGATGCACGGACTGCGGCGTCATGCCGAGATGGCCGATGACCGGGATGCCGAACCGGGTCATTGCCTGCACCCGGTCCACGACCGCGGCGCCGCCTTCCAGCTTCACCGCCGATGCGCCCGCCTGCAACAACCGCCCGGCGTTGCGCACGGCCTCCTCCACGCTGACCTGGTAGGACAGGAACGGCATGTCGGCCACGACGAGCGCCCGCTGCGCCGCCCCGGCCACCAGCCCGACGTGGTAAAGCATGTCGTCCATGGTGACCGAGAGCGTGTCCGGCTTGCCCTGCACGACGACGCCGAGCGAATCGCCGACGAGGATCGCTTCGATCCCCGCCTGTTCCGCGATCTTCGTGAACAGGGCGTCATAGGCCGTCACGAGGACGAGCTTCTTCCCCTCGCGCTTGTATTGCTGAAATACCGGGACCGTCATCCGAGTCATGGGAGGAATCCTACCATAGAGAAGCGTCAAGCGGGAAACGGGTGAAAGAAGTTCTCAGTTCACGGTATTCAGTTTTCGGCTACGGAAACTGAGAACTGAAGACTGACAACTGACGACTCTGGACTTATCCGAGCTCGGCTTTTGTGAGAATTTCAGGCAGCCGGTCGATGGCTTTCAAGGCCATGAGATGCACGCCGTCGCAGTGCGAGCGGACGGCCTTGATCGTCCGCACGGCAATCTCGATCCCCACCTCCTGCTCGCGTTTGGGGCCCGCCGCCCGCAACTCGGCGATCATGTCATCGGGCACCGCAATGCCGGGAATGTTCGCGTTCAGGAACTCGGCCGTCTTGGCCGACCGCAGCAGGAGGATCCCCGCCAGCACCTTGGCCTTCAAGGGCCGGACCTTCTTCATGAACGCGTTGAACTGGTCGGGCTGGTAAATGGCCTGGGTCTGAAAAAACTTCGCGCCCGCGTTGACCTTGGCCTCGAACTTGGCCAGCATCGGCCCTTGCGGATCCATTTCGGGCGTCACCGCCGCCCCGACCATGAACTCGGTGGCGCCGTCGAGCTTGTTGCCGGCCAGGTCCTTCCCCTGGTTGAACCCCTGCATCAGCTGCATGATTTGCACGGAGTCGAGGTCATACACGGGCTTGGCGTCCTTGTGGTCGCCGACCGTCGGATAGTCGCCCGTCAGGCACAGCACGTTTCGAATTCCCAGCAGATGCGCACCGAGCAGGTCGGACTGGATCCCCAGCCGGGTGCGGTCGCGGCAGGTCATCTGCATGACGGGGTCATGTCCCAACTCGTAGAGCAGGCGGCAGATCGACAGCGAACTGGCCCGCATGATCGCCGCCGTGTTGTCCGTGACGTTCACGCCGCTCACGCGCCCGATCAGCGACTTGGCGTTGTCCAGGATCGTCGCGGCGTTGATGCCCTTCGGCGGGTTGTACTCGACCGTGACGGCAAAGTCGCCGCGTTCGAGGATGTCCTTCAGGCGTCGTTTGGGGCCGATGCTCATCTCTTACGTTCCGAATCCAGATTGAAGGATGATCAAAAAGGTCATCCAACGAGGCCGCAGGGAGCCCGGCGACTGAGGCCTACGCTTTTCGGTAGGTCGCAGGGAGACGGGTGACCGAGAACGAAGTTGGGGGCCTTTTTCAGCATCCTAGCCCTTAGCGGCGAACCGTTTCGCGGCTTCCACCGTATTAAGGAGCAGCATCGTGATCGTCATCGGACCCACGCCGCCCGGCACCGGCGAAATCCAGCCGGCCTTTTGGCTAACGGCCCCGAAATCCACGTCCCCGACGAAGGTCTTGTCCGGAAGCTGGTTCGTCCCGACGTCGATCACCGTCGCCCCCTCCTTGACCATGTCCGCCGTGACGAACTTGGCCTTGCCGATCGCGACGACGAGAATGTCCGCTTCGCGGCAGACCGCCGGCAAGTCCTTCGTCTTGGAATGGCACACGGTCACCGTGGCATGCCGGTGCAGGAGCATCAGGGCCACGGGCTTCCCGACGATGGTGCTGCGTCCCACCACCACCGCCCGCTTGCCTTCGATGCCGGCGCCGGTGGACTCGATCATCGCGATGATGCCCTTGGGCGTGCAGGCCTCGAACGTCGGGTTGCCCTCCAGCAGCCGCCCGAGGTTGTAGGGATGGAACCCGTCCGCGTCCTTCGCGGGCGAGACCGAATCCAGGATCACTTTACTGTCGATGTGCTTGGGCAGCGGCAGCTGCACCAGAATGCCGTGGACCTTCGGATCGGCGTTCTTCTTCTGAATCAAGGCCAGCAACTCCGCCTGGCTCATCGAAGCCGGAAGCTTGTGCTCGTCGACGTAGATGCCGGCGGCGTCGCAAGCCTTCTGCTTGTTCCTGACATAGAGATGCGACGCCGGGTCGTCCCCGACCAGGATCACCGCCAGGCCCGGCCGCACGCCGGTCTTCGCCTGCAGGTCGACGACGTCCTTGGCCATGCGTTCCCGGATGGACTGCGCCAACGCCTTGCCGTCAATCAGTTTCGCCGCCACGCGTCCCTCCTTAAGAAAAATAGTCGTGCAGAAAAAACCGTCGCACAATAGCAGGGCCCTGAAATCGGTGTCAACGTTCCTTGACACCGATTCCGAGCGTCTCGTACGATGCCTTGAGCCCACAACAGCATCACACAACCGGAACGTCCCAACCGTGAATCGCGTCCTGCTGCATCGTGCGATCCTTCCCGCCCTGGCCGGCCTGTGGCTCTGTACGCCGGCCATGGCCCTGCAGGTGACCGGTCTGCAATCCCCCCAGAGCTTCGTGTCCGATCAGACCTGCGACTGCTACTTCATCTCCAGTATCAACGGCGAGCCGGACGCCAGGGACAACAATGGCTTCATCACGAAGCTGGACCGGGACGGCAAGGTCGTCGGCTCGCAGTTCATCCGGGGAGGCACCGGGACGACCGTGCTCCACGCGCCCAAGGGCATGGTGATCGTCGACCAGGTTCTGTACGTGGCCGACCTGGACGCGCTCCGCGCCTTTGACGTCCAGACCGGCAAGCCCGTGGCCACCGTGTCGTTCACCGGCCAGCCGGGGCCGATCAGCCTGGTGGGTGTCGCCGCGGACCCGCAGGGCCTGCTCTATGCCTCCGACATGGATGCCAACGTGATCTACCGGATCGATCCTGCGAAGCAGTATGCCGTGTCCGTCCTGGCGCAGGATCCCGTGCTGGCGGGACCGCGCGGGCTGGCCGTGCATCCGAGATCCGGGCACCTGATCGCCGTCAGTTGGAACAAGGGCAGCATCGCCGAGATTGCCCCCGACGGCACGATCACCGAACTGGTCTCCAACGGCTTCTTCTCGTCCCGTTTTCGCAATCTCGACGGCGTGGACTTCGACACCTGGGGCAACATGTACGTCTCGGACTTCACCGCCGGAAAGATCTGGCGCATGCGTCCCGACCATCACTTCAACGTGATCGCCGAATTTCTGCCCACCCCCGCCGGCATCAGCGTGGACCGCGCCAAGAACCTCATTCTCGTGCCCTATCACTACGGCAACACCGCAGAGATGAACGGGCTCGAGACACCGGGCAAGAAGCGGTCGAAGAGTCGCACGCTGGCGGACTATGGATTCACCGGTCCCAAGCCCCCTGAGGAGAATTCCGGCAGCAAATGAATTCCACTCTTGGAGATGGGTGCGCCAAATGAGCAAGTGCGTTTATTGTCATAAAACTAAAGGCAAGCGGGCCTGCCCGGCGCTGAACGGCCTGATTTGCAGCCAATGCTGCGGCGAGCACCGCATGACGCGCATCGCCTGCCCCTCCGACTGCCAGTACCTGGACGCCAGCAGCGATTACCAGCAGAAGCGGTCCGGCGAGCGCTTCGCGCAGGCGCGCAAGGAATTCTACAAGGAGCTCTTCGCGCTGGGCGACGACAAGGCCGCCGCGCTGTTCAACTTCATCGAGACGATCACGTTCGGCTATTTCTGCAACCGGCGGGACGGGCAGGACGGGGAAGTCCTCACCGCGATTCAGTCGCTTCGACGCACTCTCAGCCCGCTGCACATCCCGGCGGCCATGGCGCCGGTCTTCGCGGAACACCTGAAAAAGCAGTACGAGGCCTTGAGCAAGCAGAAAGACCAGCCGTTGCCGGATACAGCCCTGGCAACAGAGGTCTTGGACCGGGCCTTCAAGTTTGTGACGGAATTCTCAGGCGGCGGGCTGCAATCCTCGCGGTTTCTCAACGGCCTGACCGGCTACATCCGGGCACACCATCCGCAGGTCGCCGAACACCTGGCCAAGCAGAACGAAAGCGGGCACATCATTCTTCCCGGCCAATTCACGCCCCAGCCGTCCGCTCCAGCTCCCCACACCCACGGCCCCGACTGCCAGCATCATCATTAATTGGACCAAACAATAAGGGCGGGAGTCCTTCTTGTCGCTCAGGCAAGCCGAAGACTCCCGCCCACTCCGCTCCGAGCGGGGACAGGTCTATCAGCGGCCTGTCCC
>JBFGRH010000144.1:0-5380 GCA_041563795.1 Nitrospiraceae bacterium
ACGGGCAGCAGGGCCACCACCAGCACGGCGCTGAGCGAAGCGTGCTGCGGGACGCGGGTGCCCCCGTCTGCACAGTATGATCCCATCCGTGTCTCCTTCGCTCTCACCCAGGACGGCTTACTTGGACGCCTGCTGGGCTTCTTCTTTTTCGAGCTTGTCGAACAGGCGGTCGGCGTTCTTCCGGACGAAATCCCGGACTTCGGCGTTCAGTTCCTTCGACTCCTCCAGCCGGTTCTTGACGTCCTTCAGGTCCAGCTTGGCGAGCACGTAGTAGGTGCCGCTCTCCGCGTCTTTGTAGCGCTCGACCGGACGGACCCCGTTGAGCGTCACGGCGGAGAAGGTCTTGATCGCCCGCTCGACGTTCTGTTCCTCGGTGGACTTGGTAAAATCATTGGCGGTGGTGGATGCGGCGTAATCCTTCATGAGGTAGGCGGAGTAGGTTTGAAAGTTCTTCGCGATTTCGGCCCGCGCCCGGTTTTCCGCCGCGTCCCAGGCCAGCGGTTCGTTCTTGATGCCGATGATCGACCCGACGCCGTAGAAGGCCTTGTCGCCCTTCGAATTCATGACGCCGGATCCCTGCGAGACCCACTTCGGGGTGCCGCCGCAGGCGGCCAGGGAGATGATCAGGACCGCGGCAAGACTTCCACGAATTATGCGCGTCATTCCGTGGATGGTGGCCATCATGGCTGCGTCCTCCTTGGTGTGAGCGTCGGCGGGCGGTGCCGGTTACGTGATCACCGTTGCATCTGCCTGTGAAAAAGATGCTAACATGCACCCCCAGACCTGTCAACGCGAGGGAAATCGCCCGGTTGGCCTGGACAACGTTCCGGAGCGCAGCGTGAACCTTTCATGGGGGTGCTCGTGGCTGAAGTAAAAATCGAGGACGGGATCATCAAGGTCAAGGACTTGGACGTGCAGGACCCCCGGGCGGCGGCGGTGCTGCAGGAATACCCGGAAGCCCGGTGGACGGAAGTGACGAGGCGCGCGTTGAAGATCGGGTTGGGGTACTTGAAGGGCGGGGCGCAGGACTGACTAGGGCTTGGCCTGCGGCGCCGTCACGCCCGCTTTCTCAAGATAGGCTTTTGCCCGGGGCGCCGTTCCGCCGGCTTCCAGGTACTTGGTGTAGGTCTCCACGGCGTTCTTCTTGTCCTTCAGTTCTTCCGCATACAGGTCTCCCAGCGAGAGCAGCACGTCGGCGTTGGACGGGTTCAGGGCCAGAGCCCGCACGAGCGACTGTTCGGCTTCCTGGTAGCGTTGTTTCTTGAGCAGGGTCAGCCCCAGCGTGTAGTGGGAGTCCGGGTTCTTCGCGGCATACTTGACGGCCTCCTGCGCCGCCTCCAGCGCCTCGTCCGGCTTGAACAGGTATTCCAGCAGCACGTAGCTCTTGAGAATATACGCCTCGCCATAGACCGGGTTGTATTCGAGCGCCTTGTTCAGGCTGTTGAGGGCCTCCTGCGGAGGACGCTGCTGCTGCAGGGTCGTGAAGGACTGGTCGTACAGGTCCTTGGCGGCTGCGATGCGTTCGGCCTCCGTGGTGGGTTCGCCGCCCGCCCTGAACGTCCCCTTCTTGCCTTCGATCAGGATCATGTCGCCATCGCCGTCAATCCGCGCCACCTGGGGATGTTGCGCGCCCGTCGTGGCCTTCTCGACCTGCTGCGTGAGGTACGCGCCGAGTTCGCTCGCCATCAGCCATCCGTTCTTGTCGGTATCGGCCGCGCCCTGCAGGCCGGCCGTCAGCGTGCGGGCGAAGAGACTCTGCCCGTCCTTCTGGACCGACGTCTCCCCCTTGTTGGCGGCGGTGAGGACCTGGACGGCCCGCTTGTCCGTGTCCTCTTCCGGGGCGATGCGGCCTTCCAGCGAGAGCTGCTGTGGGGGGGTGATTTCCCAGCCGCTGACCCCGGCATCGATGACGAACAGGATGTGTTTGGCCATCACGCGACGCGAGAATTCCTTGAGATCGTCCATCGTCACGGCCTTGGATACGTTGTTGAGGTGGGCGTCCGACGGCACGAGATAGCCGAGGTCCTTGCCGTTGCGATCCTGGGTGACGCCGGCATGGCCGGCAAAAAAGATGACCACCCGATCCTGGCGGCCGACCTTGCGAGGCAGCACGTTGTTGAGGATGTGCAGCATGGCTTTGGAGCTGGCCTTCTTGTCGTAGACCTCGATGACTTCCTCGAATTTCACCTTCCGGAGGGCCTCCGCCACCATCTTCCCGTCGGCCACGGATGTGGTCATCTTGGGAGCCAGGAGATAGTCGTCAATGCCGAAGATCACGGCCCAGGATTTGTAGTACAGCCCTTCCGGGCGGCCCAGCTGGGCGTCGGCGATGGCTGCTGTGAGGAAGGCGAGGCTGCAGACGGCAAGAACGGTGCGTGTCATCCGACCGGCACTCATGAGCGCATGCTACCCTTGCCTTCTTTTCACTGTCAAGGCGATGGCTTGCACAAGGACCGCCCGGTTGCGCATAATCACTGAGACAAGGCCTGGCGGCGGACATAGAAATCAAGGGGAGCCCATGACACAGCCGACTGATAAATTTGAAGCTCTGCTCCACGAAAAGCGGACCGTCCACCCGTCCGCGGCGACGAAGGCCCGCGCCCACATCAAGGATTACGAATCCGCCTACAAGCGGTCCATCGCCGATCCGGAGGCCTTCTGGGGCGAGGCGGCAAAGGAATTGGAGTGGTTTTCGCCCTGGTCCAAGGTGCTGGAGTGGAAGTATCCCTGGGCCAAGTGGTTCGTCGGAGCGACCTGCAACATTTCCTACAACTGCCTCGACCGGCACGTGAAGTCGTGGCGGCGGAACAAGGCCGCCATCGTCTGGGTCGGCGAGAACAACGAGGAACGGATCTTCACCTATGGGGAACTGCTCCGCCGGGTGAACATGTGCGCGAACGCCCTGAAGGCGCTCGGCCTGAAGAAGGGCGACCGGGTCTCCATTTACATGCCGAAGATCCCCGAGCAGGTCATCGCGATGCTGGCCTGCGCCAGGATCGGTCTCGTGCATACCGTCGTCTACTCCGGCTTCAGCGCCCCGGCCCTCCAGAGCCGGATCCAGGATGCGGAGGCGCGGCTGGTGATCACGGCCGACGTCGGGTACGACCGGGGCAAGGCCGTGAATCTGAAGACCGTCGTGGACCAGGCGGTCGCCAACTGCCCGACCGTGGAAAAGGTCGTGGTGGTCCGCCGGCAGCAGCCGGCCATTGCGCTGGCAGCCCCCAAGGAGATCGACTGGGAGGAATGGCTCAAGGGCCAAAAGGCGGTCTGTGAGCCGGAGAAGCTGGACTCAGAAACGCCGCTCTACATCCTCTACACCTCCGGGACAACCGGCAAGCCGAAGGGCGTCGTGCACGTGCACGGCGGCTACATGGTCGGGACCTACCTGACGACCAAGTACGTGTTCGACCTCCACGACGACGACGTGTATTTTTGCGTCGCCGATCCCGGCTGGGTCACGGGGCACAGTTACATTGTCTATGGCCCGCTGCTCAACGGCGCCACGATCGTGACCGCCGAGGGGAAGCCGGATTATCCCGATCCCGGACGCTGGTGGAGTTTGATCGAACGTTACGCGGTCACGGTGTTTTACACGACGCCGACCGCGATCCGTCTGCTGATGAAGTATGGCGAGGACTGGCCGGCGAAATACGACTTGTCCAGCTTGCGCGTCCTGGGAAGCGTGGGCGAGCCGATCAATCCCGAGGCCTGGGAGTGGTTCTACGAAGTGACGGGCAAGAAGTACCCGATCATGGACACCTGGTGGCAGACGGAGACCGGCATGATCATGATCACGCCTCTCCCGAGCGCGATGCTCAAGCCCGGGTCCGCCACCAGGCCGTTCCTGGGGATCGAGGCCGACGTGGTGGATCGTGATGGGAAGAGCCTCCCGCCGAATTCCGGCGGGTTCGCCGTGATCAAGACCCCCTGGCCCGCCATGATGCGGACGATTTTCAAGGACCCGGAACGCTACAAGACCTACTGGAACACGATTCCAAACTGTTACACGGCGGGCGACGTCTGCCGCAAGGACGAGGACGGCTACCTCTGGTTCATGGGACGAGCCGACGACGTGATCAAGGTGGCGGGCAACCGGATCGGCACGGCGGAGGTGGAAAGCGCCCTTGTCGGCCACCCGGCCGTGGTCGAGGCGGCGGTCATCGGCGTGCCGCATAAGACCGCCGGCGAGGCCATCAAGGCCTTCGTCATCCTCAAGCAGGGACAGAAAGGCGGCGAAGACCTCATCAAGTCCCTCCAGGAGCATGTCCAGAAGGAGCTGGGCAAGATTGCCGTGCCGAGGGCAATTGACATTGTGCCGTCACTGCCCAAGACGCGCTCCGGCAAGATCATGCGGCGGGTGCTCAAGGCGAAGGAACTGGGGCAGGAGGTCGGCGATATTTCGACGCTGGAGGATTGACGTCAGGTCAGGCCGCGTTTCTCGAGGTAGTCCCGGTCAATCTTGATCTCTGATTTCGGTGCGAGTTGCCCCCGCTCTTGCAGCAGCCGCTCGACGTACTTCCCGATCAAATCCGATTCCAGGTTCACGGTCTCGCCGATCTGTTTGATGCCGAGCGTGGTCACCTTCGCCGTGTGCGGGATGATCATGACGGAGAAGGATCGGCCCGTGACCTCGTTGATCGTCAGGCTTACGCCGTCCACGGTAATCGAACCCTTCGGGATACAGTAGCGCAGCACGCCCGTCGGCGCCTCGAAGGTGAGCACGATCCCGTTCCCCTCCTGGCGGCGCTCGCGGAGCGTGCCGACCCCGTCCACGTGGCCGGCGACCAGGTGGCCGCCGATTCGTTCGTTGAGCTTCATGGCCCGTTCCAGGTTCACCGGCGAGCCGGCCGAGAGCTTGCCGAGATTGGTCACGCCCATCGTTTCCGGCGACACGTCCGCGCAAAACTCCTTGTCGTCTCGTTTCACGACGGTCAGGCAGGCGCCGTTGACGCTGATGCTGGCGCCGACGGCCAGGTCGTCCATCACGGCCGACGCCAAAATAGCCAGGCGAGTGCCGGCCAGCGTTTTCTCCAGCGACTTGACTGCGCCCATCTCCTCAACCATCCCGGCAAACACGCTACTCCCCTTCCTTCCTCGTGAGTATGTCGCGGACCACGTAGATAAACAGCGCGATCAGGACGACAACTCCGATGGCGCCCAGGATGCCGACGACGATATCGCCTGTTCCGATTTCCGGTTTCATCGAGCGGCCACCATTATAGCACCGTCTACTCGTACCTTCGCATGGTCAGCCAAAAGAGCGCCGCCGCGACCAACTGGAGCGCAGCGATGATCGCGAAGGCCTGCTGATACCCCAGGCCGGCGATCAGGACGCCGGCCAGCAGGGGACCGCTGGCGTGGCCGATGTCGCCGATGGTGC
>JBFGRH010000145.1:0-5356 GCA_041563795.1 Nitrospiraceae bacterium
AGGCCGACCATCAGGAGCAGTAGCTTCAGGTGTATGCCGGCTTTCATAGCTTCCTTCCTCGTTAAGGCACAGCCCTGGCGTGCCGTTAACTATTGTCCGTGGACCATCGCCACAAGACCCGCCTCAGCCTTCTTGACCGCTTTGGCCTTCGCCTTGGGCTTCGCGGGCGTGGGTGGTACGGCAGCCGGCTCAGGCGCGGCCGTCGATACCGCCGCCGTCTGTCCGGGCATCGTGATTTCTGACGGACTGACCGTGATCGGCTCGCCGCTCATCTGCTGCAGGAACGCGATCACCGACAGGATTTCGTTGTTCGTCAACCCGATCGGGTTCTTGTTGATATGGGGCATGCGGGCCGGATATTCCTTGGGCGGCCCTTCGTGCCGGAAGTCCAGATAGATGTAGGCCTGGGGCTGCGTGAGGCTCTCATAGATAAACTCCCGGGAGAGCTTGGCACCGATGCCCTTCAGGTCCGGACAGCGGGCCGATTCGCTGGGCCCGATGGAATGGCACAGGGCGCATTGCCCCTTGCTGAAGAAAATCTTCTGTCCGATCATCGCCATATCGTTGGCGGTCTTGATGCTGGCCACGTCGAACTTTTCCTCGACCGGAGGCAGCGAGGCCATCTGCGGCACGCTCAAGGCGACCAATGAAAAGAGCCCCAGGACAATCATGACAAAACCGATCACGCGGGGGAACCGCGACTGGATAAACAGCAGGATCACGACCCCCGCGCCGACGACGCCAAGACCGATCAACTGCAACAGTGCAACTTCGCTCATAGCTCCCTGCCCATGTGGTTCGACATGAAGTGCGCCTCTGGTTCAGCTAGGGTTTGACCGATCGAGTTCGTGCGAGCCGCCGGCCATCGCCGGGAGCGCCCCGCCATGCCCGCCTGCCTTGGCCTTGCCCTTATCCCCCATGGTCGCGACCCAGAAGATGAAGGCCACGAGCAGGCAGAACAGGAACGTGTTCAGCGACATAAAGGCCGCGGCATAGCCCAGCGCGGGCGAGTAGGCGTACTCGGAGGAGTCCCGCATGACCCCGTAGATGTGCCAGTGCACCCGGGACGAGGACCGGGCATAGCCCATCAAGGTCATCAGCAGGATGACCATGACCGCGTTCAGGACGAGCGCATAGCCGGCCCGTGGCGGCATCCGGCCCCACACCATGTCCGTGGTGGTCTTGGCGCTCTTGAGGAGCAGGGCCGTCAGCGGCGTGATGGTGACCATGACGAAGAGCACGATCAGGACCTGCGCCACCGAAAAATAATTGATGCGGATGATGGCCGGGACGAAATAGCCCCAGACGCCCAGGACAATCACGACGATCCCCGCCACCCAGAGCACGCCGTTCATGACCGCCTTGGCCAGCTTGGCCCAGGTGGCCGTCTCCTCCTTGCCCGCCCGCCAGTACATGATGAAGCTCATGAACGTGACCAGGATCATGAGGTTCGCCACGGTCATCTTGGCCGACATGACACCGAACACGCCGAGCAAGGGATGGTGCGTGCCGCCCAGCTTCCGGGCCTCTTCCAGACTTGCCACGAGCGAGTGCGGCGTCATCCAGACGCCCAGACACAGTAGCAGGATCACCAGCATCGCCAGGATCGGCTTCTTGTACTTCGCCTCCGCGCCAGGGATGCGGTACGTGATCCCCATCCAGAAATAATAATTCGCGCCCAGAAACAGCACGCCGATCAGCATGGCCTGGAGGATGAACAGCCAGGAGAGGAAGCCGCCCATCAACGTGATGCCCATCTGCTGGTTGTACTGATAGACCTCGCGCATCAACCAGTAGCCGGCGAAGGGCAGCGGCAACATGCCGAAGACGCCGATGAAGTTCCCGACGTAGCCCATCCAGTCGTAATGCTCACGTTCCTCGGCCGATTGCGCCGACAGATAGCGGACGCCGGCATAGGCGCCGCAAATGAAGCCGCCCAGCACGACGTTGGCGATCAACCGATGGATGTTGACGGGCCACCAGGTCGGGTTCCAGGTCGCCGCCCACGCGCGCGCCAGGCTGGACCCTTCGGCGAGCACCACGGGACTGGCCTGGAAGGTCGCCCAGGAGTTCGGGACGACCATGATGAAAAACGCAAAGACGTTCAGGAGGAAGCCCAGGAACAGATGGAACGCCTTCGCGCGCCCCTCCAGCATCGCATCCCAGCCGTACCAGTACAGATAGAGCGTCGCCGTTTCCAGCAGGAACAACGCGCAATAGACGATGAACGACGGGAAGAAGATATCCGTCAGGTACGTCATCAGCTTCGGATAGAACCCGATGAGCAGGAACAACAAAATACCGCCGAAGAGCGCCGTCGTCGCGTAGGACGAGGTCAGGAGCTTGGTGAACTCCTTGGCCAGCTTGTCATAACGCTTCTCGCCCGTTTTCCACCCGACGATCTCGCACAGCCATGCAAAGATCGGCACCCCCAGCACGAACCCCGCCAGCAGCAGGTGGAGCTGGGCCACGACCCAGATGATGTTCCGGCTTCCGCCCAACTGCGGAATGTCGCGATAACTCACGGCGGCCGCTGCGCTCGCCGCGTCCTCCGCCCATCCCGCGACAGGGAACCCGAGCAACCCGGCCGCCAATGCCACACCGGCGACGGACAGGCTCCACAGACTCAGCCTGCCCAGGTCTTGTCCTTGTGATGCCTCGTGGTTCCTCATGACGTTCTCCTCACACCCTCTCGCGCATTAGGCTTTCTTCTCTTTCGCGGCCGGCTTCTTGTCCGGCGCGGGTGACTTCCCCTTGCCCTTCTTCTCCTTCTTGGCCTTTTCCTCCAGCGCCTGCACGGACGCCTCGGCCTGCGACAGCACGTCCTCCGCCTTCTCGAGCGCCTCCGTCGGCGGCAAGGCCGGCTCGGCCTTCTCGTTCTTCTGGTAGAGTTCGTGCGGATGCGGCGTCGTCACGGGCATGGCCGCCCACAGCAGCAGCACCATCGTGACACCCACGCCCGCGACGACCGTCAACATCAACGGCTGATCGGCCGGCACCCGCATCAGGTCCCATTGATGGACCCGTGCTTCGAAGGAGGCCGCCATCGGAGTCCCCGCGCGAGCCTGCCGCTGCACCAGCTTGCCGAACAGATAGAGCCCACCCAGGGTCAGGGCCAACAGCACCACCGCGGAGACGCTGCCCCACATCGTCAGCTCGATACTGATCCGCTCGGCAATCGGAACCCCCTTCAGCTGCTCCATGTCCAGAATCGCGGCCGCGACCGCCTTGGATCCGGCAATGGTCTGGCGTTCGAGAAAGCAGGCCAGCGATCCATAGGTGGCATAGAGGACGGCACCCTGCCACCAGAGGGTCACTCCCAGCGAGGCGGGTGGCTCCACGCTTAAGCGCTCCACCAGGACCGTCCGCGCGCTGAGCCCGACGGCCCAGATATCGACCGGGATCGAGAATAGAATAAGGAGGGCGAGACCGGTGGACTCCCACGGATGCACCCCCATGGCCAGCAGCAGGAGGGCCAGCGCGATTTTGATCGGAGCGCCGGTCCAGAAGGCCGGCCAGGCCACGGCCAGCCCCAGTTTCACCGCGGACATCTGCTGTGGCTGATCGGTCATACAGGGGCCTTCCCGACTAGTCCAAAAATTCCCGGTTGATGATCGCCGACACCGTGAAGATCAGGATGCCGATCATCACGATCAGCCAGCCGACCAGCGCCACGGGCCGTTTGAAAATATTGCGCTCCGGGCTGCGGTCGATGAACGGCAGCGCGGCGAGCAGCGCCATGAAGGCCCCCGGGATGGCGATCGCGCCCAGAAACTGGCCGAACTCTCCGGAGAATATTTTCAGCCGCAGCAACTGGAAGAGAAAGAGAAAATACCACTCGGGTTCCGGATGGTATTCGCCGGGGTCCGGCGTGGCCTCCTCCAGCAGCACGACCGGCTCGATGAACGCGAGACTGCAGATCGTCGCGAACACCGCGCCCATTGCCACCATGTCCTTCCAGATTTGACGTGGAAAGAAATAATCCGTCTTGGCCTTGAGCTCGTTCGGCGTCCCCCGGAACGGACCGGCCGGCCCGGCTTTCCGGAACAGGAAGATGTGCAGTCCCGCCAAGCCCATCAACGTGGCGGGCAGAATCATGACGTGAATGACGAAGAACCGGCTGAGGGTCATCTGGCCAGGCGTGGCCCCGCCCTTCAGGAACCGGGCCATGAAATCACCGACGATCGGTGTCTTGTCCATGATCTCCACGCCCACCGTCGTGGCCCAATAGGCCCGCTGGTCCCACGGGAGCAGGTACCCGGTAAACCCGAACGCCATCACGATGCCGAAGAGGGCCAGCCCGACCAGCCAGATCATTTCGCGCGGCTTCTTGTACGCGCCCCAGAGAAACACCTGCGACATGTGGGCAAACACCATCACCACCATGGCCGAGGAGCCCCAGAAGTGATAGCTCAACAGGAACCAGCCGTAATCGACCTCGTGGATGATGTACTGCGTGCTGGCGTAGGCGTGGTCGGCGCTCGGCACGTAGTAGAACATCAGGAGGATCCCGGTCACGGCCTGCATGATAAAGATGAACAGGAGGCAGGAGCCAAAGACGTAGGCCCATCGCGAGCCCCCCGGCACCGGCTCGTTGAGCATCTTCGCCTGGAGCGTCTTCAGGCCGACCCGCTCGTCGACGAACGCAAAGACTTTTTCCAAGACGTTGGGTTGGCTGCTCATCAGACGATCCTGGTCTGCGACTTGGTGCCGGCCTTGAATTCCATGTCGATGATTTCGACGTTCCCGCCCGCATCCACGCGAATCGGGAGCGTATCCAGGGGACGCGGCGCAGGGCCGTCGAGCACCTTTCCGCTCGGATCATAGATGCTGAGATGGCAGGGGCAGAGGAAGATTTCCTTCCCCAGCTTCGGCACCTTGCGCCATTTATAGCCGCAGCCGAGGTGCGGGCATTTCCCCGAAAACACCACGTAGGGCATGTCCTTCTTATTGGTCCAGACGACTTGGCCCTTCTCGTCATGAAAGTCCATGTCCTGGCCTTGATACACTTCCTCCAGCACGGCCGGCGAGGCCTTCAGGACCCAGACATTCTTGTCGACGTCGGCCTCGGGCATGAAGGCCTCCTTGACCCGCTTCTTGTACTTGAACTGGACCCCCACATCCTCGGCCGTGATCCGGCTGACGTTGCCGATCTTGAGCCACGTGTTATCGAAGGGGGAGTACATCGGCTTCATGAGGTATTTCAGGACCGGGAAGGCCATCGGCAGGGCGACCAGCGCCCCGATCGCGTGGGTCAGGGTCATGAAGAAGGTGCGGCGCGGGACGTTCTGCTCGAGCGTCGGCACCGGCACCAGCACTTCGCCCGCCTCGACATGCACGCGGTCTTCCAGGTGGG
>JBFGRH010000146.1:0-5342 GCA_041563795.1 Nitrospiraceae bacterium
ACCTGCTTCTTTCGCCAGGCTCTTGGCCTTGTCGGTCTTCTCCCAGGTGAAGCCCGGCTCGTTGCGGCCGAAGTGCCCGTAGGCCGCGGTCGCCTTGTAGATGGGCCGGCGCAGCTTGAGGTGCTCGATGATGCCGCGCGGGGTCATGGGGAAGTGCTTGCGCACGAGCTTGTCGATGAGCTCGATCTCGACGTTTTCCGTGTCCTTCGTGTGGATCAGGATCGAGACCGGGTCGGCCACGCCGATCGCGTAGGCCAGCTGGATCTCGCACTTGTCGGCCAATCCCCCCGCCACGATGTTCTTGGCGATGTAGCGGGCCATGTAGGAGGCCGAGCGGTCCACCTTGCTGGGGTCCTTGCCCGAGAAGGCCCCGCCGCCGTGGCTGCCCACGCCGCCGTAGGTGTCCACGATGATCTTGCGGCCCGTGAGGCCCGTGTCGCCCATCGGCCCGCCGGTGACGAACCGGCCGGTCGGGTTGATGTAGTGCTTGACGCCGGTCGGGTCGTAGAGGCCCTTGGGCATGACGGGCTTGATGACGTGCTCGAGCACGTCGCGCTCGATTTTCTTGTTGCTGACATTGGGGTCATGCTGCGTGGAGACGACGACCGTGTCCACCCGGATCGGCCTGCCGTCGCGGTACTCGATGGTCACCTGGGACTTGCCGTCGGGGCGGACCCACTTGAGGAGGCCCTTCTTCCGCACCTCCGCCAGGCGCCGCGTGAGCTTGTGCGCCAGGACGATCGGCATGGGCATGTACTCGTCGGTCTCGTTCGTGGCGTAGCCGAACATGAGGCCCTGGTCGCCCGCGCCGCCCGTGTCCACGCCCTGGGCGATGTCGCCGGACTGCTGGTGGATGGAGGTGAGGACCGAGCAGGTATGGTAGTCGAAGCCCCAGGAGGCGTCCGTGTAGCCCACGCCCTTGATGACGTCGCGGATGATGTCGGGGATCTCGACGTAGGCCTTGGTGGAGATTTCGCCCGCCACGAAGGCGATGCCCGTGGTCAGGAGGGTCTCGCAGGCCACGCGGCAGTTCTTGTCCTGGGCGATGATGGCGTCCAGGATGCCGTCTGAAATCTGGTCGGCGATCTTGTCCGGATGGCCTTCGGTGACGGATTCGGATGTGAACAGGAAATTCTTGTGACCCATGTGATCTCCTTAACGGTTCGATCTCTAAATCTTGAACGTGCTTTCCTGCGGCGGGAAGCGATGCCTACTGGAAGCAATTTGTGAGCGCCATTGTCGCCGCTAAGTGCTGATTTTGTCAATGAGAAACCCGGTTCCCGGACGGCCTTTATGCACAGGAGGCTTGCTTGACAGCCTTTCGAATCCGC
Organism: Nitrospiraceae bacterium; assembly: GCA_041563795.1. Taxonomy (GTDB): domain Bacteria; phylum Nitrospirota; class Nitrospiria; order Nitrospirales; family Nitrospiraceae; genus 2-02-FULL-62-14. The sequence continues at coordinate 1,332 of JBFGRH010000146.1, forward strand.
GTGTAGGATGGCCTATCTTTTGATGGGCTTTCTACGGGCTTTCAATGGTTTGGACGCGTTTTAAGCCTGCCGGTTCCCATCGGTTTACCATTCAAGCGAGCGTGAACCTGGGCCGGCAAGGGGCGGTATTCCCTGATGAACGGCAAATCTGAAGCGCTGAACGGGCAATCGGCTCCCAGGCCGACCCCCGGCGTGGGCTGGAAAGAGGTCAAGGCCGAGCTGATCGGGTTTTTTGCCTCGATCAAGCTGGCCATGTTCCTCTTTCTCTTCATCGCCGTCATGGCCACGATCGGCACCGTGATCCAGCAGAACGAGCGTGCCGACGTCTACATCACGGAATACGGCGAGGAGGCCTACCGCTGGTTCCTGCGCCTGGGCTGGACGGACATCTACCACACCTGGTACTTCACCAGCCTGCTGGCGCTCCTTTGTATCAACTCCCTGACCTGCTTCTACCAGCGGTTCCCCGGCATCTGGCGCTCAATGCACCAGGACAAGGTGAGCGTGCAGCTCCCGTTCATCAAGAACCTCAAGAACTCGGTCGAGATTCCGGTGGCCGGTACCAAGGAAGCGGTGTCGAAGGGGATCTACCAGTATTTGGCCGAGAAGGGCTATATGGTCCTGGCGAAGAACGAGCCGGGCGAGGCCACCCTCTACGCGACCAAGGGCATCATGGGACGCGTGGGCGCGCACATGGCCCACCTGAGCGCCACGGTGATCGTGCTGGGCGGGCTGATCGGCAGCCTGTATGGATTCCAGGAATTCGGCGTGTGTTTGGAAGGGCAAACGTATCACATTCCAAAAGGCGCCTTCGACCTGCGCATCGACAAGTTCTGGATCGACTACAACGACAACGGCTCGGTGAAGTCGTACAACAGCACGCTCACGGTCCTGGAGAAGGGCGCGGAGCAGCTGACCAAGACCATCACGGTGAACGACCCGCTGGTTTACAAGGGCATCTGGTTCTACCAGTCCAGCTACGGGGACGCCTGGGACCAGGTGGACGTGGCGCGCGTGAACGTGAAGGACAAGCGGACGGACAAGGTGCTCCAGACCGTGGATCTCCAGTGGAAGAAGGAGACCCCCCTGGACAAGCTGGGCCTCAGGATCACGCTGGCCGATTTCGTGGCGGACTTCGGCTTCAACTCGACCGAGAAGAAGGTCTACTCCAAGACGGTCGAGCACGAGAATCCGGCGATCAAGCTGGCCGTGGCCGAGTATACGAAGAAGAGCGCGCTGGAAGCGACGCCCTGGATTTTTTATCATTACCCGGACCTCTTCGACATCCCGGGGTCGCAGTACCGGTTCGAGCTGGTCGGCTACCAGCCGCGGAAGTTCACCGGCCTGCAGATCACGCGGGATCCGGGCGTGAACATCGTCTGGATCGGCTCGACGATGATCGTGGTGGGGATTTCGCTCTCGTCCTTCATCTATCACCGGCGGCTCTGGTTCAAGGTGATTCCCGGGAAGGACCACCAGGGCGTGACGGTGCACCTGGGCGGGACGACGCACAAGAACCAGATCGATTTCAACAAGGAGTTCCGGAAATTGACAGAAAAGATAAAAACCATCAGTGCATGAAGTTCAGAGTTGTCAGTCGTCAGTTCCGGAAAAACTGATGACTGAAGACTGACGACTGAAAACATTGTTCTCCGGAGGACCCCATGCTACGTTCTCTCTTCCTCTTCGACATGACCTTCTGGCTCTACCTGGCGGCCTTTTCGCTGTACATCGCCTATGTGTTCGTGCGGAAGCCGGCGATGCAACTGGCGGCGGCGGGCCATCCCGCGGCCTTCACCACGGAGAGCGACAGCGGCCTGGCGACCCAGATCGGGCAGGTGGCCACGATCATCACGGTCTTCGGCTGGGTGGTGAACACGGCGGCGCTCTTCACGCGCGCGATGGAGCGGATGGCGCACTCGGGCACCTTCGCCCCCTGGTCGAACCAGTTCGAGGCCATGGCCTACGTGTCCTGGGCGATCATCCTGGGCTACGTGCTGCTGGAGTTCCGCTACCGCATCAAGACGATCGGCGCCTTCGTGGTGGGCATCGGCTTCATCGCGATGGGCGCGGCCTCGCTGCTCCCGTACCGCTACCAGACGGCAGAGCCGCTGGTGCCGGCGCTGAACAGCTACTGGATCTACATCCACGTGTCGGTGACGCTCACCAGCTACGCGGCCTTCGCGATGGCCGGCGGCCTGGGCCTGATGTATTTGTTCCGGGAGCGGGCGGAGCGGAAGGGGCCGGTCACGGGTGTGATGGCCTCACTGCCTGATTTGGAAACGATCGACGAGCTGGGCTACAAGGCGATCATGGTCGGGTTCCCGCTGCTCGCCTTCGGCATCATCCTCGGCGCCATGTGGGCCAATTACGCCTGGGGCGGCTACTGGAGCTGGGATCCCAAGGAGACCTGGTCGTTGATCGTCTGGCTGATTTACGGCGCCTACATCCATGCGCGGATGACGCGCGGGTGGGAGGGCCGGCGGGCGGCGATCTATGCGGTCTTCGGCTTTCTCATGGTGATCTTCTGTTTCTGGGGCGTGAATTTTCTCCTGTCTGGATTGCATGCCTACGCGTGAGCGCTGATGGCTGAAGAAGCGATTACAGAGTCCGTCGCGCCGGCGCAGCCCGGGAAGGGCAACAAGCTGGTTGTCACGCTGATCGCCGTCGGCGTGCTGGTGGCGGTCTTCGCCATCGTCTGGATGCAGAGCTCCAAGTACGAGCCGCCCAAGGTCGGCAAGACGGCGCCGGAATTCGCGCTCACGGACCTGGAGGACAAGACCATCCGTCTCTCGGATTTCCGCGGCAAGGTGGTCTTCCTGAATTTCTGGGCCACCTGGTGCAAGCCCTGCCGCGAGGAAATGCCCTCGATGGAGGTCCTGCACAAGAACTTCGCCAAGGACGGCCTGGTGGTGCTGGCCGTGAGCATCGACCGCGTGACGACGACCAAGGACATCCCGCCCTTCATCAAGAGCATGAACCTGTCGTTCCCGGTCCTGGTGGACTCCTGGGGGAAGACCGACATGCCCTACAAGCGCATGGGCGTGCCCGAAACCTTCATCATCGACCAGCAGGGCGTGATCCGCGAGATCGTCATCGGCCCGCGCGACTGGACCAGGCTGGACAGCCTGACCGTGCTGCTGGACCTCCTGAAAGTGACGCCGAAGACCGTCAAAGTCCCGGCCGTATAATAAATAGGATGTTGAACAAGGCTTCCAGCGGCTTTGCCGGACTGGCGCTGATACTCGCGGCGGCTCTCGTGGCCGGCGGCTGCGACGACCAGCCCCGGCCCGAGCTGTCCCCGGACGCCGACGTGGAAGCGGCCATCGCGGCGCAGTCTGGGCAGGTCCAGGCGCCGCCGTTGAAGCGCGGCGTCGTGAAGGTCGGCGATCAGGCGCCCAACTTCCAGCTGTATGACCTCAACGGCGACCCCGTGACGCTTACCGAGTATCGCGGCTCCGTGGTCTTCGTGAATTTCTGGGCGACCTGGTGCGGACCCTGCCTGGCGGAGATGCCGACGATGGAAGCGCTGTACAAGGCCTTCCCTCGGAAGGATTTCGAGATCCTGGCGATTTCCACCGATGCGCAGGGCGTGACCGTGACGCGGCCGTACCGAAACGAACTGAACCTGACCTTCCCGATCCTGCACGATTCCGACTACCGCGTCGGGCTGGCCTACGGCGCGCGGACGCTGCCGATGTCGTTTTTGGTGGACCGGAAGGGCGTGATCATTCACCGCATCTTCGGGGCGCGGGACTGGCAGAGCCCGGAGGCGAGAGAGATAATTAGAACGGCCCTGAAGGCCAGGTAAGCGGATATTGCAAGAAGAGTTTACAGTGGTTAGTTTTCAGTCGTCAGGTCCGGACACTGACAACTGAATACGGTTAACTGAGGACCAGGACCTGGAATGAATTCCCTGAGCCAGATTTCGATCTTCGCGGCCTTCAGCGCGGGCCTGCTGTCGTTCGTGTCGCCCTGCGTGCTGCCGCTCGTGCCGTCCTACATCTCCTA
>JBFGRH010000147.1:0-5341 GCA_041563795.1 Nitrospiraceae bacterium
ATAATGATGAGCCTCTAATGTCAATGAAAATTATTCCTTTTAAAACAATATCTTATATGGACATTTAGGGGATGAAAAGCAGACTGAGGCTGTGTTAAGGTGAGCGACATTGATCTGAAAAAGGTGTGACGGAAGATTATGGGCGGAACCAATCCCTACATTGAAAAAGCGGACTTTGAGCGGCCGACCAAGCCCTACACGGTCACGATCATCCTGCCCGACAAGACCGAGCACAAGGTGCAGGTCCAACCGGACAAGATCCCGTATGGCGAAACCGGCCAGCCGGGCAGCATTCTCGACATCGCGATGGGCAACGGAATCGAGCTGGAGCATGTGTGCGGAGGGGTCTGCGCCTGTTCGACGTGCCACGTCATCGTGAAGCAGGGGCTGGAGACCTGCAGCGAAGGCACCGACGACGAATTCGACCAGCTTGAGCAGGCCCCCGCCATCACGCTGCAATCACGGCTTGGCTGCCAGTGCGTGCCGAACGGGACCAAGGACATCGTCGTCGAGATTCCCGCCGTGAACATCAATCTGGTCAAAGAAGGCCACGGACTCTAGCGCGATATTCGTCATTCGCGAGGAATCTATCTCCTCAAACAACGAATGACGATTGACGAGTAACGTCTTCTTCCGCTCCCTATACAACCCCCAAACAGCGTGCTATAGATACCGCCCATGTTTCGTGATTCGGATGCCGTCGATCCGGGACGAGGCGCCGGCAAGGGCGAGCCGATGGGCGGCGTACGCGTACGCTTTGCGCCGAGCCCGACCGGCTACCTCCACGTCGGGGGCGTGCGCACGGCCCTCTTCAACTGGCTGTTCGCGCGGCATCACCGGGGCACCTTTATCCTCCGGATCGAGGATACGGACCAGGAACGCTCCACCGGCGAGGCGGTCCAGGCCATTCTCGACGGGATGACCTGGGTCGGACTGGATTGGGACGAAGGGCCGTTTCGCCAGACCGAACGCATGGATCTCTACCGCGAACAGGCCATGGAACTGTTCAAGCAGGGCAAGGCCTATTGGTGCGTCTGTACGGCTGAGGAATTGGACACGCGGCGGAAGGAGGCGCTGGCCAAGGGGCTGAGCCAGAAGTACGACGGCCGATGCCGTGCCCGGGGCGTGACCAAGCCGGCCGGGGAGGCGGCGCTGCGATTCAAGGCGCCCCAGGACGGCGAGACGGTCATCGAGGACCTGGTCAAGGGCCGGGTCGTGTTCGACAATGCCGTGCTGGACGACCTGATCATTCTCCGCTCCAACGGCTACCCGACCTACAATTTTTCCGTCGTCGTGGACGATGCGCTCATGGGCATCACCCACGTCATCCGGGGCGACGATCATCTCACCAACACGCCGCGGCAGGTGCCCCTGTTCCAGGCGCTCGGCTTCCCCGTGCCGAAGTTCGGGCACCTCTCGATGATCCTCGGTTCCGACAAGGCGCGGCTGTCCAAGCGGCACGGGGCCACCTCCGTGCTGGCCTACCGGGACATGGGCTACCTGCCGGACGCCGTGGTCAATTATCTGGTCCGGCTCGGCTGGTCGCACGGTGACCAGGAGATTTTCACCCGCCAGGAGTTGATCGAGAAGTTTGATTTCAAGCACGTGCAGTCGTCCTCGGCCGTGTTCAACCCGGAGAAAATGCTCTGGGTGAACGAGCAATACCTCAAGCAGAGCGAGCCAGCCCATGTGGCCCGGCTGCTGGTTCCCTTCCTGGAGCAGGCCGGCCTGAAGACAGAGGTGGGCGGCGTGTCCCCGGAATGGCTGGCCAGGCTGGTCGTCATGGTGCGTGAGAGAGCCAAGACGCTGGTGGAGATGGTCGCGTGGGTGACGCCCTACTTCGGGCAGGAGGTCGTTCTGGACGAGGCGGCGGCGAAAAAATTTCTCACGCCGGCCCTGGCGCCGGCACTCGCCAAACTGCTCGCACGGTTCGAAGCGGAGCCCGCATTTCACAAGGAACAGTGGGAAACGGTCTTCAAGCAGGTCGTGGACGAACAGGGGATGAAAATGGGCCAGCTCGCCCAGCCGGTCCGCGTCGCGCTCACCGGACGCACGGCCAGCCCCGGCCTCTTCGACGTCATGGATGTCCTGGGACGCGACCGCTCGCTGGCCCGCCTCAGGAGGGGGCTCGAGCGGGCCAAGTCATCGGCTTGACGGTACCGGTCCCTTAATATTAAGCTGCAAACCGGTTGGGGGATCGTCTAGCGGTAGGACATCAGTCTCTGGATCTGATTACCTAGGTTCGATTCCTAGTCCCCCAGCCAACTTCTTCATAATTCGTTTCAAACACTTACGAGCTCACTCCATTGGAGTGGGCTCGTATTGTTTTTTGGGCTGGTGACGGATTTCGTGGCGCTTCCATCCGGACTTTTTTCAATACGTGCCCCCGCAGAGGCCCGGTGACGAGCGAGGCAATGCAGGGTCGCAACAAGAGAGACGGAGTTTCAGGTCCTGGAGGATGGAAAATTCAACCGGGGCTGAGACGAGGCCGGACCTGGGCCCTCAGGCCTAGAGCGGTCCTGGGCTGACATCATGCGTGGGTTCACGGCGTTCCTCTTTGCCGATGGAATCGGGTGCGATGACGATCTGTTCCATCATGCTATCCGGGATGGGGGACAGCACCAGGTCCGTGGCCGTGAAGCTGATAAAAAATAAGACGGTGAAAAAGTTGTAATAGGACGTTCCGGCCCGCCACGGCATGGCGAGCACCATTTTCCCCGTCCCCAAATCGAAAACGCCCAGGGAGTACCTCGCATAGCCCTTCTGCCGGGTGACCTTGTAGAGCGCCAGTTCGGGAAGGGAGATCGGCAACAGGCCTCCGCTCGTGGCCGGCATCCCGACGAGGGTGGTGGCCTGCTCGGTGCCGATGGAATGGACCGTGAGCTTGACCACGTACTGCGCCTGTTCCCGCTGATCACGCACGTGGGCGCCCTGCCGGCCCAACTCCTCCCGAAGCAGGGCTTTGGCGATCGCCAGATCGGGGGATGTCCCCTCGACTTCAATCACGATTGCGGCGCCCTTGAGCGTCGGCAAGGAGAAGTCATCGAAGGTGCGTTCCATGGATTGCGATAGCAGAAGCTGCTCGATCGCATGCCGCGGGGAATTGGTGATCTCCCGCGAGGAGGAACAGCCCGGCAGCAGCAGGAAGAGAGTGGCTCCCAGCACCAACAGAGGTGCCCTGAGCCAGGTGTGGGATGGGGAACATCCTGTGTGCCGCCCCATGTGTCTGTCTCCGCTGCCGATCATGCCGCCTCTCATCCCGTTTCTCTTTTCCCTGGGCATCCTGCGCCGTCACCGCATGCGGATGGATCGCTCTTCAACCCGGGTGTTGAGGACGAATTTGGTCAGCGTCCCATTGATGCCCTCGAGCACGATCGCGCGAATATCTTCAGGCTCGAACCAAAACAGGCGATGCTTCGTGTCGTGCTCCAGGGCCATCCGGACCGTGCTGCCATCCTTGGCGTTGGTCGCGACGATGGTCATCTTGATGTTGGCCTTGATCCAGGTCCGTCCGAAATAGCTCGTGGCCGTGACTGAAAATTCCTGGACTGCGCCGGTGATCGTCACATCGGCGCCGGCCGCGCTGGCGTGCTTTTCGGACGCCGTGTCCCACGCCTGCCAACCCCGTTGATTAAAATACTCGGCCAGAAGTCGCCCCAGGACCCTGATCGGTCTGCCCCCCGCCACCGTAAAATAGGTTTCCCCTCCATTTATATGGGTCCGGTTCCAGAGACGAACGCGGTTGACTTCCTCGAACTGCGCCACGGCGATCTTCAAGGGCGCTGATTGGGATAAAGAGGAATGCACCGCGCCAGGGGTCGATCGCAGGTCCAGGAGGATGACCTCGCCTTGCCCGACGCAGCCGGCCGTGGCGAGGACCAGCAGGGGAATAAGCAGTTTCATTTGCACCGTTGTTTTGTAGCGTGCGAGCGACGGCCTTGTCAACCCGCTGCCCGGCCATGCCTGCCTGCAACTCGACCTTTGGGTGCTACGACGCCGAGATCGCTTGAGATCAGAACGGCTTTGTCGTACTCTTTCCATGTCGTGTGAAGGCCTAGAAATCAAAGTCGCGACGCGACACCGTTTCATGGCTACGGGAATTCGTGGCCTGTGGGTAAAGGTGGCGCGGCATTGCCCGCCGGCGGATCAGACAGGCCGCTTCTGTCGCGCCAAGGACTTGGATAGATTATCGCGCAGCGACCCCGCTTTATGGTGCGGGAACTTCGCTGCCCATCGGTAAAGCTGCCGGCGTCATTGCCCGACGGCGGGATAGACCGGCGGTTTCTATCGCGGCAAGTCGTGCTGGGGGATCGTCTAGTGGTAGGACGTCAGCCTTTGGAGCTGATTACCTAGGTTCGAATCCTAGTCCCCCAGCCAACCTCTTGGCGCGCTAGAAGCATCCGGGTGGCATGCCGTCAGGCAGTGCCGCGCCAGCCATACCAACGAGTCATGGCGATGACACACCGGAAGCGGGGTTGCTACGCAACATAGATCCTGATTCTTGGCGCGAGAGAAACATCCTGGTGGCATGCCGTTAGGCAGTGCCGCGCCACCCCTACCGACGAGTCGTGGCGATGACACGCCGGAAGCGGGTGTTGCTGCGCAACATAGATCCTGATTCTCGGCGCGAGAGAAAAATCCTGGTGGCATGCCGTTAGGCAGTGCCGCGCCAGCAATACCAACGACTCATGGCGATGAAACACCGGAAGCGGTGTTGCTGCGCAACGTAGATCCTAATTTTTGACGCGACAGGTTCTTCCCCCAGCGTTGCTTTGCAACACAAACCCACCCATGGTGTAAGATTAGGGAGAGTCCTCCGACTCATCAGACAGGAGGAGGTAACGGCATGAACTACACACGATTCCTGCACATGGTCTTGGCGGTCGGGCTGCTCGCCGCAACGGGGAGCGCGGGTCACGCCGCTGAGCAGGCGAAGGCGTACTTTGCCGGAGGCTGCTTCTGGTGCATGGAAGAGGCCTTCGAGCAAGTCGAGGGCGTGGTCTCCGTGTCGTCCGGCTACATGGGTGGCCGTAAAGCGAACCCGACCTACGACGAGGTATCAGCCGGGATCACGGGTCACGCCGAATCGGTGGAAGTCCTCTACGACCCGGCCAAGGTGACGTACCAGACACTCTTGGACCATTTCTGGAAAAACGTGGATCCGTTGACGCCGAACGCCCAGTTTTGCGACCACGGCACGCAGTACCGCTCGGCCATTTTTTATGGCAACGAGGAGGAAAAGCGGCTGGCCGAGGCGTCCAAGCAGTCCATCGAGCAGTCGAAAAAGTTCAAGGAGCCCATCGTGACCCAGCTCGTCATGGCGTCAACCTTCTACACGGCC
>JBFGRH010000148.1:0-5340 GCA_041563795.1 Nitrospiraceae bacterium
ACGGGTGCTCAAGCTCATGGACAAGGCGACGACGACGGAGGTCATCACCCGCAGCCTGCAGCTCTCGGCCAAGGCGGGCATCTGGAACCACGCGATGGGCTTCTTCGGCTTTCCCGGCGAGACCCGGGAGGAGGCGCTGGATTCCATCCGGTTCCTGGAAAAGAACAAGGAGATCGTCCATTCGGTCGGGTTTGGCACCTTCGACCTGAGCCGCCACAACCCGGTGGCCAAGAATCCCGAGCGCTGGGGCGTGACGCCCTACATCAACCCGGAGTGGGACCTGGCGCTGGACTATTACTACACGGTCAAGGACGGGCTCAGCATCGAGGAGGCCGAGCGGGTCTTCGAGGAGTTCGAACGGAACCATCCGTCCAACTGGGACCTGCGCATCTTCATCCGCGAGTACATCTTCCTCTACGTCGCCCGGTTCGGGTTGGGCAAGCTGCCCGCGCTTCAGTTCGGCGCGGCGAAATCCGGCGCGCCGTCCTCGCTCGAAGCGAAAGTCTGCTGAGCATGTTGATCAACGTCGAGAGCAAGAAACCGCAGGCGGCCCAGGCTGTCTCCGCCCCGGCCCGCAAGCTCAAGACCATGCTGCTGTTCCCCCCCGAATGGGTGCCGACCGCGCCCTATCTCGCGCTCCCGAGCCTCACGGCCGTCCTGCGCCAGAACGGCCACGAGGTGATCCAGCGGGACGTCAACATCGAAATGTACGACCTGTTCTTCAGCGACACCTTCCTGATCTGGGTCAAGACCCGGATCGCCGGGCAGCTTCACTCGCTGGAGATGAAGGAGCGGAGCGGCTGGCTGAACGACCAGGAGACCGGGCAGAAGGCGATCCTGGAGGTCAAGGCCGGCGTGGACGTGGTGGACCTGATCGAGCGGGTGGACAAGGCCAAGCGCATCACCCGCAGCGAGTCGTTCTACGACGCCGCACAACTCGAGTGGGCGTTGAACGTGTTCCGCGAAGTCATGCAGTACATCTCGGCGGCCTACTTCCCGGCGTCGCTGGTCTTCTACCCGATGGAAAGCAATCTCGGCTACAGGCCCGGCGTCTCGACCGAGGTCTTTGCCTGCCTCGAGGACGAACAGGTGAACGTCTACCGCGACGTCTGCCGGCAACTGGTGCTCCCGGCCGTGAGCCGTGAGAAGCCGGATGTGGTGGGCGTGTCGATCGGCACGCAGATGCAGCTGATGGCCGGACTGACCTTTTGCAAGATGATCAAGGAGGTCTTTCCGAACGTGCACGTCGTGGTCGGCGGCAACGTCATCACGCGGCTCCAGGAAGAGCTGCCGAAACAGGAGCGGTTTTTCACGGAGGTCTTCGACTCGGCCATCATGTACGAAGGGGAGCATGCGCTGCTGTGGCTGCTGGAATCGCTGGCCGGCCAGCGGGACAGGGCGTCGGTGCCGAATCTGATGTACCGCGATGACGCGGGCGTCCACGTCAACAAGGAGATCTATACCGAAAAAACCACGGCGCTGCCGCTGCCGGACTTCGACGGGTTCCCGCTCGACAGCTATTTCGTGCCGGTGCGCATCCTGCCGTACCTGGCGACGCGCGGCTGCTACTGGGGCCGCTGCACATTCTGCGACCACGGGCAGGGCTACTTCGACCAGTACCGCGGCATGGCGGCCAACCAGGTCGTCGACCAGGTGAAGGCCCTGAAGGACAAGTACGGCTGCGAGCATTTCCTCTTCGCCGACGAGTCCTATCCGCCCGCGCTCTTCAAGAAGGTCACACGCCTGCTGGTGGACCAGCAGGTCGGCATCAAGTGGACGACACTCATCCGGTTTGAGGAATCGCTGGACGAGGAGGACATGCAGATGGCCGCCAAGTCCGGCTGCTGCACGCTCTACTACGGCATGGAGTCCGCCAACGAGCGGGTGCTGGAACTGATGGACAAGCACGCGAAAAAGTCGGTGATCGAGCGCAAGCTCCAGGAAGCGGCCAAGGCCGGCATCTGGAACCATGTCATGGCCTTTTACGGGTTTCCCGGCGAGACGCGCGCGGAGGCGGAGGAGACGCGGCAGTTCCTGCTCGACAACAAGAAGGACATCCACTCCGTGGAATTGTTCTACTTCGTGGCCTACCGGCATACGCCCATGGTGCGGAACCCCGAGAAGTTCGGCATCACGATCCACAAGCAGGAGGAGTACGACCTGCCGCTGGACTATTACTACACGCTCAACGAGCCGGTCGGGATTTCCTGCCTGGACGCCATGCAGCTCTGCGAGGAGTTTTACCGGAACGACTTCGAGCCCTGGGCCGTGCGGGTGAACGCCCGCGAGCACGTGTTCCTGTATATCTCGAAGTTCGGCACGAACCAGCTGCCGCAGATCTACGCGAAGACGAAGGACGGCGATGCGGTGTCCGGCCTTGTCACCTGGCCGGTCGCGCACGGGGACGCGGAGGCGGAAGGCACTCAGTCCATGGCCCGCGTCGTCAGCCACGCGACGAGCAAGTCGTAGGCGGCGGCGATCTCCTTCGTCATCGCCTCCCCCTTCTTGTAGCTCTCCATGTACTTGCGCGGGTTGTTCGTGAGGGTGGCGAAGCGGTGGGGATGCCAGACGGCGAGCAGGGCGCGACGCCGTTCGTCGAGCTGCTCGCGGGTGAAGGGCTCGGACAGTTCGAACAGGTGCAGGGCCGCGTCGAACGTCATCGGCTTGGGCGACTGCTTGAACGAGGCCATGGAATCCTGGTGACGGGTGACGGCGCGTTCATGACTCCCGCGTGCCAGTGTGTCAGACATACCTGTGACAGTCAATTAGGGATCTAGGGCATGGCCTCGACGTTACCGATGCTCGAGCCGGCGAAGGTGCTGGCCGGTAAGGACTACAAGGAAGTGCTCCGCCGCGAGATGGACGGCGGCAAGATTCCCCTCAGCCTCGGCAAGGGCTGTCCCGTCCAGTGCGCCTTCTGCTACGAACTGGACCACTCCTACCGCGAGACGGCCGATCCGCCCAAGACCACCGACGAAGATTGGAAATACATCCTCGACTACATCAGCAAGAAACCGACCAACCCGATGGAGTACTGGTGCCTGGGCGGCAACGAATACATGGAGTGGACCGACCTGTTCCTGCATCCCAAGGCGATGGAATGGGTGGAGGATTTTCTCAGGCACACGGACAAGAACATCCAGTTCTTCACGGTCGGGTTCGTGCACGTGCCGAAGATTCACCAGCTGGCCGCGCAGTACCCCGGCCGCATCAACTTCGAGCTGTCCGTCATTACGATGGGGCAGTATCGGGAGAAGCTCATGCCCCATGCGCCCTCGGTGAAGCATCTGATGAAGGTGCTGGACGGGCCGGCCGTGTCCTCGGCCAATTTCTACACCTTTGATGAGAGGACCATGTCGGAGGATGCCGTGGCGATCTCGCGGATCAACCAGAAGTGCGTGCTCTGGATGGGCTGCCTGACGCCGGTGGGAGGGATCAAAGAGGAGACGATGGCGATCATGCGGCAGGGCCGCAAGCACCTGGCCGCCGAGGCCCTGCGCGTCTATGACGCGGGGCTGCCCAACCTCCAGACCATCCACACGGAAGCTTACGTCACGGCGTTCCTGAACCGGAAGCGCATCGTGAGCCTCTTCGACTCGCTCGAATTGGACAAGAAGGACACGGTCGTCATGGCGGCCAGCGTCTACAAGATCCTGAACATGTACCGCAAGAACCGGGCCCGGTACCTGTTCGTGCCCAACGCCGTGCTCTCCGGTGATTCGGACTGCACCGTGCTGCTGACGTTCGACGACATCGCGCGCCGGCTGACCAACCAGAAAGTGATCCACGTGCCCAAGTGCATCATGCAGTCGGGCCGCGGACACTTCATGGACATCGCCGGCGTGACGCTCGATGACTTCATGAAGAAGACCGGCGTCAGGGTGAAGGTCCTCCACAAGGTGGATACGGCCTTTGCCAACAAGCAGCTGTGGCGCAATGGGTCGCTGAAACAGTATGTCGAGGACTACGTCCGGAACCCGATGATTCAGCAGTACGAATCGCTCCCGATGCCGGCATGACCGGTCCCGCCCGCTGTTCATTGACAGAGACTGCCCACTGACCTACAGTACCGGCTATGTCTCCTGCCAGGCGTACCCTGAAGTTCTACCAAGCCGATGTCTTCACCGATGAGCCCTTCGGGGGCAACCCGGTGGCCGTGCTGACGGACGCCGCCGGGCTGACCGACGAGGAGATGCAGAAAATCGCCCGGGAGATGAACCTCTCGGAAACCGTGTTCGTGCTGCCGCCGGGCGACCAGAAAGCCGCCGCCAAGGTCCGTATTTTCACGCCAAAACAGGAAATTCCCTTCGCAGGCCATCCCATCCTCGGCACCTTCTATCTGCTGAGCACCCTGAAAAAGATCCCGCTGACGGAGCCGATCACGCAGCTGTACTACGAATGCAACATCGGCATTTTCCCCATCGAACTGCGCGCGCACAAGGGGCAGATCCTCCGCGTGGTCATGACCCAGCCGAAACCGGAGTTCCTGGGCCGGGTGGAGACGCCGGACAGCCTGCTCGACGTCGCCAAGGCGCTGGGCATGGACCGGCGCGAGATCATCGACGCCAAGTTCCCGGTTGAAGTCGTGTCCACCGGATTACCGGTCATCATCGTGCCGGTGCGCACGCTCACGGCGGTCCGGTCCATGACCCCCAATCACACGCTGATCACGGAGGTCTGCGCCCGGTTCGGCGCCAACGGGATCATGGTATTCACGACGGTGACGGTGGATGAATTTTCGACGGTTCACACGCGGATGTTCGCGGCGCCGGTCGGCATCCCGGAGGATCCCGCGACCGGCAGCGCGAGCGGCGCGCTGGGCGCCTACCTGGTCCAGAACGGCGTGGTCGAGGTGGCGATCACCACGGAGATCATTTCCGAGCAGGGCTACGAAATGGACCGGCCGTCGCGCATCATCATCCAGGTGGAATCCGACGACGACATGATTCAGGAAGTGAAGGTCGGCGGAGAAGTGGTCATGGTGATCGAGGGGACGATCACGCTCTGACGAAGAAGTTATCAGTATTCAGTTTTCAGTTTGCAGATAAACTGATAACTGACAACTGAGGACTGAGAACTATTCAAAGATATGAAGGCCGTCGTCTTCCATGAGCATGGCGGGCCGGAGAAGCTGAAGTACGAGGACCGGCCCGAGCCCCAAATCAAGCCTGACGAGATCCTGGTCCGCGTCAAGGCCTGCGCCCTGAACCATCTCGACATCTGGATCCGCCAGGGGATTCCCGCCTACCAGATTCCCTTACCCCATATTTCCGGCAGCGACATATCAGGCCAGGTGGAGCGGGTCGGGAGCCTGGCAAAAGAGGTCAAGGTCGGGCAAAG
>JBFGRH010000149.1:0-5287 GCA_041563795.1 Nitrospiraceae bacterium
CCGGTCATCGGAAGCGCCGTACGATCTCGTGCGCACGATGCGTGCGTCGGTGGTCGTGCTGGGTCCGTTGCTGGCCCGGTGGGGCGAGGCCACCGTCTCGCTGCCCGGCGGCTGCGCGATCGGCTCCCGGCCGGTGAATCTGCACCTGGCGGGCTTCGAGAAGATGGGTGCGACCGTCACGGTCGAGCATGGCTATATCAAGGCGACGGCGCCGCGGTTGAAGGGTGCGCGGATCAGCCTGGATTTCCCGACGGTGACGGGCACGGAAAACCTCATGATGGCCGCCTGCCTGGCGGACGGGACGACCGTGATCGAGAACGCGGCGAAGGAACCTGAGATCGTGGATTTGGCCGCGTTCCTCGTGAAGCGGGGCGCCCGGATCGCGGGCGCCGGCACCGACCTGATCACGATCGAGGGCATCAAGGAATTGCGCGGGGCCGATCACGAGGTCATCCCCGACCGGATCGAGGCCGGCACCTACCTGGTGGCCGGGGCCATTACCGGCGGCGACGTCTGCGTGAAGAACTGCCGGCCCCAGCACCTGGAGGCGGTGACGGCGAAACTGCGGGCGGCGGGCGCCGACGTGAGCGAGAGCAAGGAATCGATCCGGCTCAAGGCGGCGACGCGCCTCAAGAGCGTGGACGTGAAAACGTTTCCCTACCCGGGGTTCGCGACCGACATGCAGGCGCAGATGATGGCGCTCATGTGCGTCGCGCAGGGCACCAGCGTCATCACGGAAACCGTGTTCGAGAGCCGCTTCATCCACGTGCCGGAGTTGCAGCGGATGGGTGCGCAGATCAAGGTGGACGGCAGCCACGCCGTGGTGACCGGCACCGCCACGCTCAGCGGCGCGCCCGTGATGGCGTCGGATTTGCGGGCCAGCGCCGGCCTGGTCGTGGCCGGACTGGCGGCGGAGGGTGAGACCGAGATCGCGCGCGTCTACCACCTGGACCGGGGCTATGAGCGGATCGAGGACAAACTCATCGGCCTGGGCGCCTCCATCCGGCGGGTGCCGGGCACGGGCCAGCCGGGTCAGATGGCAAAGGGGCGGGCATGATCACGGTGGCCTTGTCGAAGGGTAAGCTGCTGGAGCCGGCGATTGCGCTGTTCCGGAAGTCCGGCTATGCGGGCAAGAGCGTGTCGGCCGGAAGCCGGCGGCTGATCATCGAGTGTCCCGAAAAGGATCTGATCTTCATGATCATCCGGCCGAGCGACGTGCCGACCTACGTCGAGTACGGCGCGGCGGATGTCGGGGTCGTCGGCAAGGACATGCTGCTGGAGCAGCACCCGGACGTCTACGAGCCGATGGACCTCAAGTTCGGCGGGTGCCGCCTCTCCGTCGCCGCCAGGAAGGGGCAGGCGGTGCGCGAGCGCCTGTCCGCGAAGCTGCGCGTGGCGACGAAATACCCGAATATCACGGAGCGGTTCTACAATCAGAAGGGGATCCCGGTCGAGATCATCAAGCTCTACGGGTCGATTGAACTGGCGCCCGTGGTCGATCTGGCGGATCGCATCGTGGACCTGGTGTCCACCGGCCGCACGCTCAAGGCGCACGACCTGGAAGAGGTCGAGGTGATCGCCGAGTCCACGGCGCGGCTGATCGTCAACCGGGCCAGCCTCAAGTTGAAGCACAGGGAAATCTCGGAACTGATGGCGCGATTGAACGGGCGTCGCGCCGGTCGCCGCAGGACCACGCGGCGGGTGCAGCGGGCGACGAAGCGGAGCAGGCGATGATCAAGATTCTGTCGAGTACGGACAAGGCCTTCAAGGCCGCGCTGAAGAAGATCACGGGCCGGGCGGGCCGGTCGGCCGGCAAAGTGGAGGCGACCGTCAGGACCATCCTCAAGGCGGTGGAACGGGGCGGGGACACGGCCATTTCACGCTACACGAAGAAATTCGACCGGGTGTCCCTGAAGCCCACGCAGTTCCGGGTCAGCCCGCAGCAGATCAAGGACGCCTACTACCAGATCCGCAAGGAGGAGGGCGACGCCCTGCGCTTCGCGGCGCAGCGGGTCATGGCCTTCCACGAGCGGCAGAAGGCCCAGACCTGGATGTACCAGGACAACGGCGCGACGCTGGGGCAGATGGTCGTGCCGATGGACGCGGTGGGCATCTACGTGCCCGGCGGCAAGGCGGCCTATCCCTCCTCCGTCCTCATGTGCGCGATCCCGGCGAAGGTGGCGGGGGTCAAGCGGGTCGTCATGTGCACGCCCGCGCCCAAGGGCGTGATCAGCCCCTATCTGCTGGTGGCGGCGGATATCGCGGGCGTGGACGAGGTCTACCGGATCGGCGGCGTACAGGCGGTCGGCGCGATGGCCTACGGCACCAAGACGATCGCGCGGGTGGATGCCATCGTCGGGCCCGGCAACATTTTCGTGGCGACGGCCAAGCGGCTGCTCTACGGCACGGTGGCGCTGGACATGGTCGCCGGGCCCAGCGAGTTGCTGGTCGTGGCCGACCAGCAGGCCAACCCCGCCCACGTGGCGGCCGACCTGCTGTGCGAGGCGGAGCACGATGAAGAGGCGCAGGTCTGGCTCGTGACGACCTCCGAGCGGCTCGCGCGCGACGTCGTCAAGCAGCTCCAGGAGCAGGCCAAGCGGCTCAAGCGCGGGCCGATCGTCACCAAGTCGCTGGCGCGCCACGCCTCGGTGCTGGTCGTGGCGAACATGGACGAGGCGATCGCGGCCGCCAACGACATCGCGCCGGAGCATTTGGCCCTCTCGGTGGAGCGCCCCTTCGATTACCTGGAGAAGGTCCGGCACGCGGGCGCGATCTTCCTCGGGCGGCACACGCCGCCGGCCGTGGCCGACTACGTGGCCGGGCCCAACCACGTGCTGCCGACGGGCGGGACGGCGCGGTTCTTTTCGCCCCTGTCCGTGGAGGATTACGTGAAGCGGAGCAACCTGATTTCCTACAGCAAGGAAGAGCTGTCGCGGGTCAAGGACCACCTGACCCGCATCGCCAACATGGAAGGGCTCGACGCCCACGCGAAATCGCTGGAGAGCAGGTTCTCATGAAACGGGCACGACGGACGGCGGCGCGGCGCGCGGCCATCAAGCGGAAGACGAAGGAGACCAACATCCGGGTCGACTGGGCGCTGGACGGCAGCGGCCGGACCAGGATCAAGACCCCCATCCCGTTCCTCGACCACATGCTGGATCTGCTGGGCCGGCACGGGTTCTTCGACCTGACCGTCCAGGCGAAGGGCGACACGCACATCGACGACCACCACACGGTCGAGGACATCGGCATCGTGCTGGGTGACGCGCTCAAGCAGGCGCTGGGCGACAAGAAGGGCATCCGGCGGTTCGGCTTCGCCTCGGTGCCGTTGGACGAAACGCTGGCGCAGGTCACGGTGGACCTCAGCGGCCGGCCCTATCTCGTCTACAACGCCAAGCTGCCCAACCGGCGGATCAAGGACTTCGACCTCTACCTGTTCCAGGATTTTTTCGAAGCCTTCGTGGCGCGGGGGGCGTTCAACCTGCACATCAACGTGCTCTATGGCCGGAACCCGCACCATATTATCGAGTCGACGTTCAAGGCCTTTGCGCGGGCGCTGGATCAGGCGACCTCGCTCGACGGGCGGGTGAAGGGCGTGTTGTCGACGAAGGGCAGCCTCTAGCCTGCGCGGACGCGCCATGATCGCCATCATCGACTACGGCATGGGGAACCTGCGGAGCGTGCAGAAGGCCTTCGAGACGGTCGGGCACCAGGCGGCCGTCACGCGCGATCCCCTCGCGATCGCCGGTGCCAGCCATGTCGTCCTGCCGGGCGTCGGCGCCTTTGCCGATTGCATGGCCAACCTGGACCAATACCGCCTGGTCGAGCCGATCCGGAAGGCCATCGCCTCCGGCAAGCCGTTTCTCGGCATCTGCCTGGGCCTGCAGCTCCTGTTCACGGAAAGCGAGGAGTTCGGCCTCCACAAGGGACTCGGCCTGCTGCCCGGCCGCGTGAAGAAGTTTCCGTTCGGCAACGGGGAGGCCGCCGGGACGGACATCCGCTTGAAGGTCCCGCACATGGGCTGGAACGGCGTCGCCGTCCAGCGGACGGCGCCGCCGTTGCGGGGGATCGCCTCCGGCGAACATTTTTATTTCGTTCACTCCTATTACGTCGAGCCGCAGGACCGGACGGTGGCGGCGACGGTCACGGACTACGGGGTGCCCTTCGTGTCGAGCATCTGGCGGGACAACATCTTTGCCTGCCAGTTCCACCCGGAAAAGAGCCAGGCGGCCGGCCTGCGCATCGTCAAGAACTTTGGAGAATGGTCATGCTGACCGCGCGGCATGCCTGGTATCCCGCAGTCTGCGGGCTCCTCGCCGCCGGCTTGCTGGCCGGGTGCGCCTTCAAACCCAAGGCGACTTCCCAGGTGTCGAAGGACATCGACCAGTACAAGGTGAAGACGGTGGTCGTGCTGCCGTTCGACGCCCTGATGACGCCGCAGGTGACGGATGAGCGTTCCTTCGATGAGATTACGGCGCCCCAGGGGGCCCTGCGATCGGACATTTCCATAGCGGTGCCGCCGGTCGGGGAACGACGTGCCCAGCAACTGGCCGGGGTGACGGCGACGGAGGCCGAGCGGGTCACGCGCTCCTTCTATGGCAAACTCAAGAACCGGGAGGGACTTAAGGTATACTCGCCGGAGAATGCGGCTGTTGCGCTCAAGACGGTGGCGGGGGAAGGCGGCGAGATGGCGCCGGAGCAGCGCGCGGCGAAGGTGGCCGAGGCGATGTCCCTTGATGCCGCGATTATCGGTCGTGTGGGGGTCTATCAGGAGCGGAAGGGCAGCAAGCTGGGCGGCGAGACGGCTGCGGTGGGCTTCGAGGTCAAGCTGGTCAGCAGGGACGGGACGGTGCTCTGGACCGGCGACTACTATGAGAAGCAGAAGCCCTTCAACGAGGATGCCCTCGGGTCCGTCCGACGGGGCTTCGTGTTCGTGACGGCGGACGAACTCATCGAATACGGCACGGCGAAACTGGCCGAGCAGTTTCCGTTCGGCGCCAAGGCCAAGTGAGGGCCGCCCGGGGCGCAGGTCGACCATGAACAAAAACACACGTTCCTTTTGCCTTTTGGCTTTTTCCCTTATACTTGGGCCCCCATGCTGATCATTCCGGCGATCGACCTCAAGGACGGCGAGTGCGTGCGCCTCATGCAGGGCAACTTGCACCAGGCCACGGTCTATTCCGATGACCCCGCGGCCACGGCGCGCAAGTGGCAGGACCAGGGCGCGCAACTCCTCCACATCGTGGATCTCAACGGCGCGTTCGAAGGCGAGCCGAAAAACCTGACG
>JBFGRH010000150.1:0-5267 GCA_041563795.1 Nitrospiraceae bacterium
CCTCCTCCCTGAGGGCCTTGCAGGCCTGGGTTCCGGAATAGTCAAATTCGCAAGCCTGCCCGATTACAATCGGTCCGGATCCGATGAGCAGAATGCTCTTAATGTCTGTCCGTTTCGGCATGGACTATCCGGTCCTCCGGGGAGCCGGCGGGCCGATGAGCGGCTGGAAGGGCGGCGCGGGAACACCGGGCGCAGGCGGCGCCCCCGGCGCCTGCCCGGGACGGTAGTACTGCATGGCGTTGGGGATCCACTCCTCGATCTGATTGATGCGCGTGATGTCCGAGGGATGCGTGGAGAGAAATTCCGGGATTGAGCTGGCCGAGCGGAAACACAGCGTGCCGATCATCTTGCGTGGACACCCGCTCATGCGCTCCCAGAACGGCACCGCCTCCCGCGGGTCATAACCGGCCTTGGCCATCAACTGCAACCCGACGAAGTCTGCTTCCGATTCCTGCTTGCGGTTGAACGGCAGCGAGAAGCCGACCCCGTAGGCGCTCTGGATGCCCTGCATGACGCCCGGGTCGATGGTGCCCGTGGCGGCGGCGGCCAGGGTGCCGAGTTGCGCGATCTGTTCGATGATGCCCCGGCTCATCCGTTCCGCCCCGTGCCGCTCCAGCGCGTGCGCCACCTCATGCCCCATCACGGTCGCCAGGCCGGCTTCGGTCTTTGCGATGGGCAGAATGCCGGTAAACACGGCGACCTTCCCGCCGGGCAGGCAAAAGGCGTTGACCGTCTTCGGGTCGTGGATGACGGCAAACTCCCAGTGGTAGTCGGGCTTGTCTGCCGCGTCGGCGATCCGGCGGCCGACGCGATGCACCAGGTCGTTGACCTCGGGGTTCGTCGAGAGCGGCGCCGATCGCAGGATCTCCCGGAAGGCGCTCACCCCCATGGCAATCTCTTTTTCCGGCGACAGGAAGATGAGCTGGTCACGGCCGGTGCCCGGCGCCTTGTAGCAGCCGGCCAGCGAATTGAGCGCCCCGGCGGCGGCGCCCAGGCGGACCATCCCCCAAAGGCCGAGCATGCCGCGCGCCCCGCAGTACAAGGCCGTCCGGCGCCCGACCGGCAGGGCCATCAGGCGGTCCCACGCCCCCCGGTCCATCTGGTCGGCCGCCCGTCGGATGAGCTTGTTCACCTCACCCCTCACGTCTTACTCCTCGCGGCATCGCTACGGCATCCACAGGTACATGAACTGCGGTGTCCCGCTGCGCACCAGCGCCATCAGGTCAAAACCGGCGAAGGGGTTGCCGCCCCCTTCCCCGCCCAGGAAGCGGGAATAGATGTTTTGCCGAAACTCGCCCGGCTCCTGGTACACGACGATGCGGGCATCGGTCAGTCCCGCTTCTTTCTTGGCCAGGTCGATGGCGTCGTCCAGATAGCCGATGCTGTCGACCAGGCCGACGGCCTTGGCCTGCTCGCCCGAATAGATGCGCCCGTCCGCCAGCTTGCGAATTTCGTCGGCGGTCAGGTTTTGGCGGCCCTCCTTGATGACGGTCAGGAAGCGTTCGTAGAGGCCGTTGATGACGCTCTGGAAGATCGCGCGTTCCTCCTCCGTCATGGTCCGGAACGGTGAGCCCATGTCCTTCTTGGGCCCCGACGTGATGGCGGAGGCCTGGACGCCGATTTTTTCCAGGAGACCGTTGGCGTTGACCGTGAGCATGATGACGCCGAGACTGCCCGTGACGGACGAGGGATGGGCGACGATCTTATCGGTGCCCATCGCCACGTAGTAGCCGCCCGAGGCGCCCACATCCAGGATCGACGCAATAATGGGTATTTTCTTCTTCTGCTTGAAGAGCCGCAGTTCATGGTAGAGCACGTCGGAGGCGGTCACCGTGCCGCCGGGCGTGTTGATCCGGAGGACCAGCGCCTTGACGTCCGAATCGGCGGTCGCCTTGATCAGCGCTTCCTTCAAGCGCGCGACCTGGCTGGGAATGGGATAAAACCCGTGCTCCTGGGACGCGCTGATCACGCCGACCAGGTCCAGCATCAGGACCTTTGAAGAGCCGGATCCGCTGACCTGTTTTTCCTGCAGCGGCCCCGGGCCGGGAGGAAGGTTGATCGTGAAGCAGCCGGAGAGCAACGCGGCGATGCCCAGGATCCCGATGACGGTCATAATTCGATTACGCATGGGCCTTCTCCATCATTCCGACAAACTGCGAGAACAGATAGGCCGAGTCGTGCGGGCCCGGCGACGCTTCGGGATGGTACTGGACGGACAGGACCGGCCGGTCCAGGCAGACCATGCCTTCCACTGAATCGTCGTTCAGGCTGAGATGGCTGATCGCGACGCGTCCCAGCGGCGTGGTGATCACCGGTTGCGTCGCGGCGCCGACCGTCACGCCCGCCGGCGGCTGCACGGCGAAATTGTGGTTCTGCGAGGTGATCTCGACCTTTCTGCTTCGGAGATCCATCACCGGGTGGTTCGCGGCATGGTGGCCGAACTTCAGCTTGTAGGTCTTGAGGCCCAGGGCCAATCCGAGGATCTGGTGGCCGAGGCAGATGCCGAGGATCGGGCGCGTGCCGATCAAGGCCCTGGTGGCTTCGATGGCATAGGGAACTCCCTCCGGATCGCCGGGACCGTTGGAGAGGACGACCCCGTCCGGTTTGAGGGCTTCAACCGCCTTCGCCGCGGTCGAGGCCGGCACCACCGTCACCGCGCAGCCGGCGTCCACGAGACGGCGCAGGATGTTTTGCTTCACGCCGAAGTCGTAGACCACGACGTTGAATGGTCGAGCCGGCTTGTGCGGCGGGCGGCCGTCGTCGGCCGGCGCCCATGGACCGGAGCCCTCCGTCCAGGGATAGTTCTTGGCGCAGGTGACTTCCGCGGCCAGGTCGCGCCCGATGATGGAGGGCGCCCTGCGGGCTTTCTCCGTGGCGCGCCCGTGGTCCAGGTCGACGTGGGAGATGATGCCCTGCTGGCTTCCCTTCTCGCGCAGGTGACGGGTCAGTTCGCGGGTGTCGAGGCCCTGAATGCCGGTCACGCGGGCGTCCTTCAGGTACTCCTCGAGCGACTGCTCGGCCCGCCAGTTGCTCGGCCGGCGGCTGGATTCCTTGACGATGAAGCCCTCGGCCCAGACGCGCCTGGACTCCACATCCTGCCTCGTGACCCCGTAGTTGCCGATGTGCGGACAGGTCATCGTGACGATCTGCCCCTTGTAGGATGGATCCGTCAGGATTTCCTGGTAGCCGGTCATCGCCGTATTGAAGACGAGTTCCCCGACGGTCTCCCCTTCATGGCCGAGTGCCAGGCCCTCGAAGACCGTGCCGTCCGCCAGTGCCAAAATAGCCTTCTTCATATCCTTATGAACTCTTGTTCAACCATGACTTGAGCTTAACCGTCAGCAGTCCGATACCCAACACCAGATTAACAATATATAGCCCCCGCGTGATCATGTGCACGCGGAAAAAGGCGTCGTAGGCGACTTTCCTGGCGGCCTCATCTTTGGTCGCGAAGGCCGTCTCCTGCAGGGCCACGGACTGCGGTCCCAGCACGGCGATGATCAGCGTGGCCACCAGGACCATGGTGCCGAATAGAATCGCCTCCGCGCGGCCCGGCATGGCACGCGACGGCTGTCCTGCCCGCCCTCCCCACGCCCGCACCGCGATGGCGCCACCCATGGCCGCCATGGCCACGAGGACCATTTTATTGTACCCATCAAAGACCCTGGTCAGGAACCGGCCCCCCGGCTCCATGCCGAAGGAGTTGAAGACCGCGGGAATCACGGCCGCGATGATCACGAGCAGCCCCCCGACCCACACCGCCAGCGCAAGGCCTTCGACGGCGGCACAGGCGAGCGAGGTCTTTGAGGGCGCGCGCGGCTCATCCATGTACGGTTCGTCAAATCGCTTCGTAGACGATGCGGCCGCCCACGAGCGTCGTGGTGACGCGTCCCTTCACTTTCCATCCGGCGAAGGGCGTGTTCCGGCTCTTGGAGCGGAATCGGGCCGGGTCGACCTCCCAGCTTTCCTGCAGGTCGGCGATTGCCACATCGGCATCGGCCCCTGGCGCCAGCGTCCCTTTTTTCAAACTAAAGGCCCGGGCCGGTTCGGTGGTCAATTTGGCGACGGCGGCTTCGAGCGAGAGCAGGCCCTCCTCCACCAGCGTCAGGGTCAGCGGCCAGGCGGTCTCCAGACCGACGATGCCGTTCGGTGCGGCGGCGAATTCCTGCTGCTTCTCCTGCATCGCATGTGGCGCGTGATCGGTGGCGATGACATCGATCGTGCCGTCGCGGAGGCCCTCCTTGATGGCCTGCACGTCCGCCCCGGTCCGGAGCGGCGGATTCATCTTGGCATGGGTGTTGTAGCCGCAACAGGCCTCCTCCGTCAGCATGAAGTGGTGCGGGCAGGCCTCCGCCGTCACCCTGATCCCCCGTGCCTTGGCCTCCCGGACCATGCGCACGGAGCCGGCCGTGCTGAGGTGCGCCAGGTGGAGCCGCGCGCCGGTCAATTCGGCCAATGAAAGATTTCGGGCGACCATGATGTCCTCCGCCGCCGCCGGCATGCCCGGGAGGCCCAGCTGCGTGGAGACGAGTCCCTCGTTCATGCAGCCGCCTTCCGACAGGTGGAGGTCTTCGCAGTGGTCCACGACCGGCACGTCGAAGGCGATCGCGTACTCCATGGCCCGGCGCATGACCAGGCTGTTCGTCACCGGCAGCCCGTCGTCCGAAATCGCGACGCACCCGGCCCGGTGGAGGTCCCCGATTTCAGCCAGCTCCTTCCCCTCCGAGCCCTTGGTGATGGCGCCGATCGGGAGCACGTTCGCGTTGCCGGCCGCACGGGCCTTGTCCAGGATGAATTCCGTGATGGACTGGTTGTCGTTCACCGGGTTCGTGTTCGGCATGCAGCAGACCGTGGTAAACCCGCCGGCCACGGCCGCGGCGGTGCCGCTCTGGATGGTTTCCTTGTATTCGAATCCCGGCTCGCGAAAGTGGACGTGCAGGTCGATGAAACCGGGGAGCACGACCTTGCCGGTGGCGTCGAGCACCTTCGCGTCCGCCGGCGCCTTGAGCTTCGGCCCGACGGCGGCGATCTTGCCGTCTTCGATCAGTACGTCGCTGGGACCGTTGCTGCGGCCCGGGTCGACCACCATTCCGCCCTTGATCAGAATCGTCATGCGTTGGCTCCAGACAAGAGATAGAGGATGCCCATGCGGACCGCCACCCCGTTGGTGACCTGATCCAGGATCACCGACGAGAAGCTGTCGGCCACGTCCGGCGCGATTTCCACGCCGCGGTTGATGGGCCCCGGGTGCATCACCAGCGCGCCCG
>JBFGRH010000151.1:0-5232 GCA_041563795.1 Nitrospiraceae bacterium
AGGGTATGCCACCCCGCCGAAGGGAAGCAGGGTTACTCTTGCGGCGGCTCTCCGCCCTCCCAGAGCTTGACGGTGCGGTCCCACGAGGCGCTCGCCAGCCGCAGGCCGTCGGGCGACAAGGCGAGGCTGCGGACACTGTCCGCGTGGCCCTTGAGCGTGCGGATGTTCCGGCCGGTCGCGATATCCCAGAACTTGATCGTCTTGTCGTCACTGGCGCTGATCAGGACCCTGCCGTCCGGCGACACGACGAGCGCGCGCACCCAGCCGGAATGGCCCTTGACGGTCCGGAGCTCGGTCAACTGCGGCATCTCGAAGAACTTGATGGTGGTGTCGCGGCTGCCGCTGAACAAAATCTTGGCATCGGGGGTGAAGGCCATGGCGCCGATCCAGTAATCCATCGCCTGTTGGAACCCGCCGTCGTCCTCGACGAAATAGCCCCGCTGCTCCGTGCCGTCATACTCAGTATCCACCCAATGCCCGTTGTGGATCAGTTTTTCCTCCCCGCTGGGCAGCACCTCCCAGAGCCTGATCCTGCCGATGTCGTTGCCGCTGGCGAGATGGATGCCGTCGGGCGAAAAGGCCACGCAGACGGACCAATGGTGGTCGAACGAGTCCTTGCCGAGCAGGGTCATCAAGTCCGTGCCCGTCGTCACTTCCCAGATCTTGATGTCCTTGTTGTGCGAGCCGCGCGCCAGCATCAGGCCGTCCGGGGACAGCGACAGGCTGCACACGTTGTGGTCGTAGCGGGTAAACAGCAGCTTGATCGGCTCGCCGGTGGCGGGGTTCCACAACCGGATGGTCCGGTCCTCGCTGCCCGTCGCGAGCGTCTGTCCGTCCGGCGTGAAGACCGCCGCGCGAATGTCGTGGGTATGCCCGCGCATCGACCGCAGCAGGCGTCCGGTCTCGATATCCCAGAGGCGCACCAAACGGTCGACTCCGCCGCTGACGAGCGTCCGGCCATCCGGCGCGTAGGCAACGGTCCAGACCCCGTGGGAATGGCCGCGAAACGTCTTGATCTCCCGGGCATCCGCCTTCCAGTAGTCCAGAAAATTGACGGGTGGCTTCGGGGCGGCGTCCGGCGCCGCGGTCATGCCGGCTGGGGTCCCGGGAAGGGATTGGGCGGGTGAAGAGTCAGCCATTATAGTGGTGCAGTTCCTTCCGATGATGAGGTGAAGCTGATCACGATTTGCAAATCACGCTGGTGCAAGTCTATAATTTTTCCTGAGCGATCATAAAAGAAGCCTTTCAACCAAGTCAAGGCGCGTTCATTACGACCGAGCTCTCCGCCAGGAAACCTCGGAAGGGGCAATCCCGTCGGTCCCGTCGGTATTGAGACGCAGCACGGGAGCCACTCACGATGGAAATCAGATTTCAGCCGGCATTGCTCCAGGAAGTCATCGACTCGTTCGTCGAAAAGACCGAGCGCGAGGGCGATCCGACCTACTACAAGGAATTCCACGAGCTCGCCGATCCCATCTACGAAAAGTTCTCCCTCGACGACCGGGAACCGGAGTTCAAGAAACTCTACCAGTATCTCTTCGGCATCTGGGGGTTTTCGGACATCATCCGCGATGCCTTCAACGAATTCCCGCCCCTGAAGGAGAAGGTCGGGATCGTGCTGGTCAAGGGCGTGCTGAAGGAAGACCAGGAAGGCGTGGACGTGCTCCGGAAGTGGGGCTCGATCGAGCAGGACCTCGCCAAACAGTTCGAAGAGAAGGGCCAGAAGGGGGTCGGCATCAAGCTGATCCCCAGGCGGTTTTATGACCCGGCCCTGACCCGCTACTGCCGCCATGAACTGACGCATATCGCGGACCTGCTGGACCCGGCGTTCGGGTATGATCCGGACACGAAGGTCGGACAGAATCCCGGTGAAGAGACCCTGGTGCTCCAGCGGTACCGGGTGCTCTGGTGCCTGCATATCGACAGCCGGCTGCAGCGGGCCGGCAGGGAGTCCATGCTGGGCAAGGACGACCGGTTCAAGGAATTCCGCTCCTGGTACAGGAAGATCTCGCCCGTGCAGCTGAAGTCCGTCTTCGAGGGGCTATGGCAGACGGAGACGATCACGCACTCCGAGCTGATCGAAATGGCGACCGATACCCTGCGTGTCATGGATCGCGCGGTGGACGTCGAGGGGGGAGAGGTTCCCGAGACGCAGAACAAGGTCATGCTCATGCCGGGGTTCCCCTGCCCGCTCTGCCGGTTCCCGACCTACAGCTGGGTGGAGGACATGACGAACAAGGTGGAGAAACACGTCCTGGATTTTATCCGCGAGAACCATCCGGGATGGGATGTGGAATACGGCGCCTGCGACCGGTGCGTGGAGGTGTATAAACTCCGAGCCGATGGAGTCATGTAGCGGGCGCGAGGGAAAGGCAGTATGGCCGAAGACCCCAAATACGGGCGGCGGAACTTTCTCAAGGACTCCGCCTTTTCCTTCGTCAAGACCGCCCAGGAGTTCGTCAAGCATCGCGACGCTCCCCCCGAACAGGCGCCGGCTCCGGTTCGTCATGATTGGCTGCGCCCACCCGGGGCCGTTGAGGAAGCGCTCTTTCTTGACCGCTGTACCCGCTGTAACGATTGTGCGAAGGCCTGTCCCTACGAGAGCATCCAGTTCGATCGCCGTAACGGCACGCCGGTAATCTTTCCCGATCAGGTTCCCTGCCACCTCTGCGACGATTTCCCATGCATTGCCGCCTGCGCGACCGAAGCCCTGATGCCCGTCGAGGGGCCCGGGGAGGTCCGGATGGGCCTGGCGGTGGTCTCGCATCGGCTCTGCACGGCCGGCCAAGGGTGCCATGCCTGCGTCTCCCAGTGTCCGACCCAGGCCTTGTCCATGGACTTTTCGGAGATGCACCTGGCGGTCGCGGGCAGCCGCTGCGTGGGCTGCGGCCTGTGCGAGCAGGTGTGCAAGACGGTCAACGATAAGATTGCCATCCGCGTGACTCCCGCGCGGCTGTTGCCGGCGGGCGCCTGAGGCCCCACAACCTCAAGAATTAGGAGGGGTAAACGATTGGGTGCACAAAGCCTGAGGAGCCTGTACCATCTGTAAAACAGGTTGCAAATTCAGGGGGTTAATCATGCCAAGAATCGGCTTGACTTCACTTGGGTGTTTCCATATCATACGCCCGCTTATTCGCACATCGCCTGTGGGGTGTGAGATATGAGCATGAAGGAGAACGAACGCAGAATGAGCGACCCCGCCGTCATGACTCCGCTGACTGGAGCGATCAAGGATTCTCCGGCCGTTGAACGGGCGCTTGGCCGGAGCAAACTGTACCTCCTCATTTCCTGGAGTCTGCTGTACCCCGAAGATGACGAGTTTCTGGACTATCTCCAGAGTGGGGAATTTGTCGAGGATGGCCGGGCCGCGATCGAAGGGTTGCGCGCCGCGTTGCCGGGGCAGAGCAATGAGAAGGCCAACGCGAAACTGACCGCGCTGCTCAAGCAGCTGGATAATATCGAGCAGTGGGTCGCGACGGAATGTACCCACTGGACGCTCAACGATCTGCAATCCGAACATCGACGGGTATTCAGCAACGTGATCACGCTCGATTGCCCTCCCTACGAAACCCTCTTCGGTAACGACCACGTCTTCGGTCAGGCCCACGTGATGGGCGATATCGCCGGCTTCTACAAAGCCTTTGGACTGGAGCTCTCGCGCGACATTCACGAGCGGCTGGACCATCTGAGCGTGGAACTCGAGTTCATGCATTTTCTGGCCTACAAGGAATCGTACGCGCGCTGCCATGACGGCGCCGAGAAGACGCAAATCGTGGTGGATGCCCAAAAGAAGTTCGTGAAGGACCATATCGGGCGGTGGGTGCCGCTCTTTTCGCGCATGCTGGTCAAGAAGGCCGACAAGGGCTTCTTCCGGTACATGGCGGAGTTCACGGCCGACTGCATCGAGTTCGATGCGGCGTACCAGGGCGTCACCCCGCAACCCTATTCGGAGACGGATTATCGGCCGGCCACCTTCAACGTGCCGGAGGGGCAAAGCTACGAGTGCGGGGCGCAGGACCAGGGGAACGAGCTCAGCCTCCTGCTCAACGAAGTCGGTGCGGAGTCGTTCCTGGATGAGAAGGGGAAGGAGAAGGGCGATTCGGGGCCGACCGGAACGGCCTGAGGGGCGCGGATGTCTTTCGGAGCACTATTTTCGGTGTAACGAGTGCAATAATGGGTGCGAGTGTAGTTGTAATCTTTAATCCAGAGGAGGGTACTTTTATATGAGAGTGGTGCAGACACGCAACAGAGGAGTGGTGTTTGGCATTCTTCTCTCTGCCTTGATCGTCGGCATCATGCTGACAATCGGGCAGGTGCCCCTGGCGGTCAGCCAGCCGGTTACCATTCCGGTCAAGGCGATCAAGGGGCCAATCCCGATGGATGGTGCAAACCCCGTCTGGGAGGGTGTGCCGGGTGTGGTCGTTCCCCTGAGCGGACAGACGATCACCACGCCGATGCATCCGAACATTTCTGTGAAGTCCGTGTTCGTGAAGGCGTTGACGAACGGCAAGGAGGTCGGTTTCCGGCTGGACTGGGCCGATCAGACCCTGAACAACACCACCATCGGACCACAGGACTTCCGCGATCAGGCAGCGATCCAGTTCCCGGTGAACACCTCGGGTGCCCCGCCGTTCCAGTGCATGGGGCAGTCGGGAGGGACCGTGAACATCTGGCGTTGGAATGCCGAGTGGCAGAAGGATCTCGGCAAGGACAGCGCGGGGATCTGGGACGTGGACGACCAGTATCCGTCCATCGCCTGGGACTATTACTTTGAAGAGCCGGCGGGCGGTGTGACCTATCCGGATCGGATCGGTCGCAGCCTTGGCCCGTTCAATCCCGGCATCTGGTCCGGCAACATCCTGTCGGATCCGACGCTGCGGAGGAGCTCTGTCGAGGACCTGAACGCCAATGGGTTCAGCACGCTGACCACGCAGGCGCACCAGGACGTTGTTGGCAACGGCCTGTGGGAGCCCTACGGATCGGTCAAGGGTGGCTGCTGCCTCGGTCCGACGTGGCGGATCGTGGTCAAGCGCGAGCTGACGACCAGCGATCAGAACGATGTGCAGTTTAAGGCAGGTGCGTCGATCCCCGTGGCTTTCGCCGTGTGGGACGGCAGCAACGTCGAGCGGAACGGGATGAAGGGTATCTCCACCTGGTTCACGCTGAAGATGCCTTGAGCTTGCACCCCATGAGGGGGCGTTAGCCGGGCCTCCAGCCCGGACTGACGAGGTA
>JBFGRH010000152.1:0-5182 GCA_041563795.1 Nitrospiraceae bacterium
AGAAAGAGCCGGCGATGGGCGGCCACGGCGGCCACAGCCACGGCATGGAAGGGATGTACTAACCCTTCGACAGACTCAGGGTTCAGCGAAGGGCTCGGCGGTAAACCGCCGGGCCCTTTGTGTTTTAGGATAACTTGCGGGCAGCCTTGACGAAACTGGATCGATCGGGACGATCAAACAGCCTTCGGAATATCCGGTGCACGGCGGCCGTGTGCCGGCGGTGGTCGGCTAGAAACTTTCGCCCCGCCGCCAGCCGGTTTCCGGAGGGGTAACCAAGGCGGATTGCGCACCGCGCCAGTTCGTCCGACGACTCCGGCAGCGCATGCGTCTGGAGGTCGTGCACCATCTGAAGCTTGTGCTCGATGTCCCGCAGAAAGATGTAGGCCCCCTCCAGGGTCCGCCGGTCCTTCGCGGAAAGCAGCCGGTGGCGGGCAAGCTTCGCCAATGACGCCATGGTGTTGCGTTCGCGGAGATCGGGCTGCCTCCCTCCACAGAGGATCTGCGCCGCCTGCACGATGAATTCGATCTCGCGGATGCCGCCGCGTCCCAGTTTGACGTTGCGCTGTTCCTGCCCCCGGTCGGCCATTTTCGCATCGATCATGTCCTTGACGGCCTTGACCTGCGCCAGAATCGCCTCCGGCGAGCGGGCGTCCGACCCGGCATAGATGAACGGGCTGACCCGGCGAAGAAACGCCCGGCCGACTCGAAGATCGCCGGCCACCGGCCAGGCCTTCAGCAGCGCCATCCGCTCCCACTGCTCTCCCCTGGTCCGATAGTAGCGTTCGTAACCCTCGAGGGACCGGGCCAGCTGGCCGCTCGTGCCCTCGGCGCGGAGCCGCAGATCAACCCGGAAGACATGGCCCTCCTGCGTCACGTCCGCCAGGGCCTTCGTGGTTTCGCGCGCCAGCTGCTCAAAGTATTCTTCGTTCGAGACGGCCCGTCCCGTCGCCTTGCCGCCCGCGCGACCATCCGGCGCCGTTGTCCCGTTCTCGGATTCGTAGACGTAGAGCAGGTCCACGTCGGAGCTGTAATTCAACTCCCCGCCTCCGAGTTTCCCCATCGCGATCACGGCAAAGCCGGTTTCCACCGTCCGGCCCCGCAGGCCCCTGTGGATCGGCCTGCCGTACTGCTGGCGCAGCCCGGCCTGGGCGATGTCGTAGGCAGCCTGGATCAGGACGCAGGCCAGGTCGGTCAAGGCGACGGTCGTCTCCGGCACATCCGTCAGTGCCAGCAGGTCACGCACGCCGATCCGGAGCGTCTCCCGGCGGCGAAACCGCCGCAGGGCATCGAGCCGCAGCTCCATCGCTTGCACATTCGCCAGCACCTCGCGGAGCGACGATGCCAGCTCCTTGCGCGACGGCCGCCGCGACAGGACCCGCTCCTCCGCCAGCCAGTACACGAGCAGGGAATCGCGGATCAATGTCTGGGCCATGGCCGGACTGTTCCCGAAAATCGTGCTCAGCAGGTGCAGCATGCGCGGGTGGCCGCCCAGGTAGTCGAACAGCTGGCCCCGATTGAGACCGGCCTGCAGGAAACGCTCCCAGTGGTTGAGGCCCTGGTCCGGATCGGCGGTCCGGGCCAGGGTGGCCAGCAGCTCGCCAAGAATCCCGGCCAGCAGCAGCCTGGTGCGGGGCTCGCCGGCCATGGACTGGAGGTTGGCGTCGGCCTGCTTGACGTCCGTCACCCCATAGGGAGCCAGCAACTCAGCCACGCCGCCCGGAGGCAGGCCGGACGCCAGCAGAAGCGGCGATGGGTCATGACTGCGGGGGGATGGGGAGCCCTTGGGGGAACGCCGCGGGCGCGTGGACGTGACGCGTGTCATGAGCCGGCATTATACCGACAATCACGCACGGTTTCGCTATACTGTCCCCGTGAACAAGCCAGTCCTGCAACGCGAGTCCCTCCTGACCCAGCTTGAAGCCCTGGCGCCGGATCTTCCCTCGGAGGTCCTGCACGACTTCGTCTCCCGCATGGACGGGGAATACTTCCAGCGGTTTAAACCGGCGGAGATCGTCCGGCATCTCACGCTCGTCGAACGCCTGACACCCGACCACCCCTGCCAGGTCTCGGTCACGGAACGTGAAGACGGATGGTTGCTGGTCGTGGTCGCCTACGATTATTTTTCCGAGTTTGCGGCCATCGCCGGCCTCCTGTCGAGCCGTCGCCTCGACATTCGGGAGGGCGCGCTCTACACCTACATGGACGAGCCGGGCCTGCCGGACCCGCGCCCCGGGACTTCAGCGAGACGCCCGGCCACCCGGCCTGGACTGTCGCGGAAGAAGATCGTGGATGTGTTTCGGGTCCGTCCGCTCCCCGGCTCCCCCTTCGGCCCTGCGGAACGAAGGGCGCTGGCAAACGACCTCGAGCAGGTCATCCGCCTCCTGGACGGCCGCCAGTTCACCGAGGCACGCCGCTTCGTCAACCGCCGGCTGGTCGAAACGCTCGGGAAGGCGCGCGGCGCGTTCCGCGGACTCCTGGCGCCCGTGCAAATCCGCTTCGACAACCGGGCTTCGGCCACCAGCACCGCCATGGATATCCGCTCCACCGACACCCCGGCATTCCTGTACGCCTTTGCGCTCGCCCTCTCGATGCGCGGACTCTATATCCAGCAGGCCCGCTTCGAGCACGTGGGGGACGAGCTCCACGACCGCTTTTTCGTCCGCGGGCGGCATGGCCGGAAAATCGAGAGCCGGGAGGAGCAGCAGGAACTGCTCGTCACCGCCACACTGGCCAAACAGTTCACGCAACACCTGATCTGGGCGCCCGACCCGACCAAGGCGCTGGAATCCTTCGACCAGTTCCTGGACCAGTTGTTCCGGGACGCCCAGGGAAAAAAGACGCTGGCCTTCCTCTCCAGGAAATCGGCGCTGCCGCTGCTGGCCCGGCTGTTGGGCACCAGCGACTATCTCTGGGAGGATTTTGTGCGCCGGCAGCATGCCAATCTTCTGCCGCTGCTGGGCGCCTACCGCAACACGCCGCTCATCCGGTCACGGCGGCACCTGGCGCTGGCGCTCCGACGGAAGCTGGTCCGTGCCACCACCGACGACCGGCGGAAAACCATCCTCAATCAGTTCAAGGATGAGGAACTCTTCCGCATCGACATGAAACATCTCCTGGACCCGAAGACCACGCTGCCGGATTTTTCGCTTGCCCTGACCAACCTGGCGGAGGCGATCCTGGAGCAGGCCCTGCACGACTGCTCCGCCAGCCTCGCGCGTCGCCACGGCACACCCACGCTGGCCCCCCGGAAGCCCTGTCCCCTCGCCGCCTTCGCCATGGGCAAGTTTGGCGGGCGTGAGCTGGGCTATGCCTCCGACATCGAAGTGCTCTTCGTCTACGGGGGACCGGGCCGGACATCGGGGCCGGCCCCTCTCGACCATAGCGAATACTACGAACGCCTGGTCCAGCTGCTGCTGCAATGGATTGAATCCAAACAGGAGGGCATCTTCCGCCTGGACGTCCGGCTCCGCCCGCACGGCTCCAAGGGCTTGCTGGCCAATACGCTGGAGGAACTGCGCCGGTATTACAGCCCGTCCGGCCTGGCCGCTCCCTTCGAGCGGCAGGCGCTCGTCAAACTCCGGTTCATCTGCGGGGACCGAACGTTGGGGAGACAGGCGGAAGCCCACCGCGACACCTTCGTCTACAGCGGGCAGCCCTGGGATCTGGCCGCCGCCCTTTTGCTGCGCCGGCAGCAGATCAAGGAACTGGTGGAGCCAGGCCGGGTGAACGTCAAATACAGCCCCGGCGGCATCGTGGATATCGAGTACGCAGCCCAGTACCTGCAAGTCATGCACGGCCACACCATCCCCGCCCTTCGCACCCCCAACACGCTGGAAGCCCTGACGGCGGCGGAACGCCACCGTCTCCTGCCCGCTCCCGAGGCCCGGGCACTGCGCGAGGCCTATCTGTTCCTGAGAAGCGTCATCGACGCGCTGCGAATCGTCCGCGGCCACGCCAAGGACCTGGTCCTTCCGGACGTCGGGTCGGATGAGTTTATTTTCCTGGCGAGACGGATGGGTTACACGGACGATGATTGGCGGGCGGGGGCGCAAACATTGGATGCGAACATCAGACGGCACATGAAACAGGCGGGCACAACCTACACGACCCGGTTTACCGACACAAACCGCTAGTCGTTACGCCCGCATTTTCTCCAGGATCTCGTCCATCTCCGCGGCATCGAACGCACGCAGCGTTTCCGTCCGGACGCTGCCCAGGGCGCCGCCGCTGAGCATGATCGCCGTCGCCGACGCTTCGTCCGGAGCTTCAAAGACGATCAGCCCGTCGAAGCGGCCGAGCGTCCAGTAAATCCCCTTGGTCGTCCCCCCGGCCTTCTTGATGGCCGCTTTGAATTTCTCGGACCGTTTCGTGGTTTCCCGGACGTTCCTGATTCCCTGGTCGGTCCAATTGAACAGGCACACGAACGTCGGCATCCCACCCCCCTCGTGCGAGACGTTAGTCTTCGTCTTCTTCACGCCCTTCCACACTCAACCCGGCGAGTTCGCCGTAGGCCCGCAGGATATCGGACACGGACAACACGCCGATGATCGTGCCGTCCTCGGTCACCGCGATATGCCGGATCGCCTTCTTCTTCATCAGCTTGATGGCGGTCGCCAGCGGCTCGTCGTCCTCGATCGAGATGACCGGTTTGCTCATGCAGGATTTCACGGCCGTCGTGTTGGGATCCAGCCCCTTCGCCACACCTTTGCGGCTCAGGTCCGTGTCCGTGATGATCCCCAGGTAGCGCGACCCGTCATCCACCAGGAGTGAGCCGACCTTCCATTTCTGGAGCAATCGTCCCGCCTCCTTGAGCGGGGCGTCCTTGTGCACGCTGCGTACGTCGTGCGACATGAAATCGGCCACACAGGCGTTGGCGAGGGGGCTCCGGCCGCGGGCACCGCCCGATTGCAGCGCGGCGATGCAGCTATCAAGCGCCTGCTTGCGCTGCTGCAGGCTTTCCCGGTAGACATCCTTGGCGCCGCCTTCCTGCGCCTCCTCCTGCATGTTCAGGAGCGCGGCGGCCTCCCCCATCTTCGCGTATTCGTAGGTTTCCAACCATTCGGAAGTCCGGCCGAATATTTCGCCGATCAGTCCCTCTGCCTCCGCGTCGAACTCGTCAAGCGACGAGGCGTGCTTTTTTCTTGAAAGAAACGGCTGAAAACTGATCAGCAGTTGTCGGAAC
>JBFGRH010000153.1:0-5181 GCA_041563795.1 Nitrospiraceae bacterium
CTTGATTTCGTGCGGTTTGCGGAGCTTGGACGAGATCTCTTCCTTGGCTTCTTCCCAGTCCTCCGCGATGATGTCGTTGCAGAGGTTTACGCACTCGTCGCAGATGTACACGGTGGGGCCGGCGATCAGCTTGCGCACCTCGTCCCGGCTCTTCCCGCAAAACGAGCACCGCAGGTGTCGGTCCGACTTATCCTGTTTCGGCATGCCCCCTCCCCATCAGATAGAGGTATGCTGCGCGCGCTACTTCCCCTTGCCGTCCCCGTCGGCATCCTTGCCGGAGGCCTTGAGCGCCTTCGGGGGCCGCGTGATCACTTCGTCGATCAGCCCGTACCGCTTCGCTTCCTCGCCCGACATGAAATAGTCGCGCTCCGTATCGGTCGCGATTTTCTCGAGGGGCTGGCCCGTGTGCTTGGCAAGGATCTCGTTCAGCCGTTCCCGGATCTTGAGGATTTCCCGCGCATGAATGTCGATTTCCGTCGCCTGCCCCTGGAACCCGCCCATCGGCTGGTGGATCATGATCCGCGCGTTGGGCAGCGCAAAGCGCTTGCCCTTCGTGCCCGCGGCCAGCAACAGGGCGCCCATGCTCGCTGCCTGTCCGAGGCAGATGGTGTTGATCGGCGGCTTCACGTACTGCATCGTGTCGTAGATGCCCATCCCCGAGGTCACGCTGCCCCCGGGTGAGTTGATGTAGAGATTGATGTCTTTTTCCGGGTCTTCCGCTTCCAGGAACAACAACTGGGCGATCACCAGGTTGGCGAACACATCGTCGATCGGCGCGCCCAGAAAGATGATGCGGTCCTTGAGCAGCCGCGAGTAAATATCGTAGGCGCGCTCTCCGCGATTGGTCTGCTCGACAACGATCGGTACTAACATACGCACGGTTCCTTTCTGCCCTGGCTCAACAGTACGGCCATCTTAACATATTTCCTTCGAGATGACCGCTTTTCCGTTTCTTCCGCGCCCCCTACTTCTGGATCATCGCGTGCCGGTACACAAAGTCCAGCGACTTGTCCGCCATGATGCGTCCCCGCAGCTCATCCAGCGAGTCATCGCCGCCGGCCTTGATGAACTTCCGAATGTCCTCCACCGAAATCCGAAGCTCTGCGGCCATCCGCTGGATCTCGGCCTCGACATCCTCCTTGTCGACCGTGATCCCCTCCTTCTCCGCGATCGCTTCCAGAATCATGCCGACTTTCACGCGCCGCTGCGCCTCGGGTCGAAATTCCTCCTGCAACCGTTTGGCTTCCTTCTGGGCTGCGGCAATTTCATCCGGGTCGGCGACCTGCTCGCGGCCCTTCATCCGCATCTCCTGCTCCAGCTTCTGGCGGACCATGGCTTCCAACTCCCGGCCCACGAGGGTCTCCGGAACGTCAAAATGGTGCGTCTCAACCAGCCGTTTCAGGATCGTATCCTTGTAGGTCTCTTCAATATCCTTCTTGAGCGCCTTCTCCATTTCCTCGCGCAGCTTGTCCTTCAAGTCTGCCAACGATTGGTAGGGACCGCAGTCCTTGGCGAATTCATCATCCAGCGGAGCCAGTTTCTTCTGCTTGACGGCCGCGACTTTGATCCGGAACACCACGCTCTTGCCCGCCAGCTTCTGATCCGGATGCGTCGCAGGATACGGTTGGGATATTTCGATCACCTGGCCTTCCTTCTTGCCCCGCAATTGATCGTCCACGTCCAGGCCCATGACCGTCAATTTGGCGCCGAGTTTGTGCAGGTGTCCCTCTTTCTTCGCGCCTTCCACCGGCGCCAGATCGACGAATCCCTCCACGTCCAGCACGGCATAGGAACCGTCCGCCAGCTCGGTCCCGGCCGGAGCCGCTTCCAGCTGCGCCTGCCGCTCCCGCAGGACGTTCAATGCCTTGTCGATCTGGTCGTCCGTGACCGACCGCGTATCGATCTTGAGCGAGATCGGATTGGGAGCCTTGTAGTCCCGCAAGTCGATCTTGGGCTTGATCTCGACCGTGGCGGTAAAGGAAAACGGAGCGTCCTTCTTGATCTTGACCCGTTCGATGGGCGGGACCTCGACAATGAGGGGCACGATACCGGCCTGCCGGATGGCCTTTTCATAAAAGGCGGGGATCAGGCGGCGGACGACATCGTCGCCGACATCCTTCCCGTACCGCTGTTCCAACAGGGCCTGCGGCGCCTTGCCGGGCCGGAAGCCCGGGATACGTACCTGGCGGTTCAATTCGGCATAGACCGCCGCATACTGTTTATTGACGTCTTCCTGCGGAACCTCGATCTTCAGGGAGCGCTTGACCGGTCCCAGTTCCGTGACTTCGACTTTCATGGTGTCCTCTGGAAATCCTATTTATGGTGTTTATCCGGCGGCGACAACTACGATAGAACGAAATAGAGCCGCCGGCTTAACCGACAATTTGTCCTGGTTGTCCTGGGTATCGCACGCTCCCAAGAAACACTCGAGGGGTTTCTCCGGCGGCTCAATTACGAAACACCGATGAAGAGGCGACGGCTCAAGCAAGCTTGGTATGCTGGTGCGAGAGGAGGGACTCGAACCCCCACGGTTTCCCACGAGATCCTAAGTCTCGCGCGTCTGCCAGTTCCGCCACTCTCGCGCCCCGCTTGAAGCACGACGACCGAGCCGGTTCGGAACCATGTGCTTGCCGGTTCTACGCCGACACTCAAGGCTATGGTTGTACAGGCCCCTCCTCGCCAGTGTCAAGCAATCGGAACCTCACCGGGCCGGCACGGGCCGCCTGCGGGACCACGAGCCGGAGGGTGGCATGTCGTCTCCACTTCGCAGTATACTGGGGGCGTTCTGCACGGGCGTGTGGCCGGACGTGCGTCAAGGCAGGCCGGTTCTCTCTGGTCCGATATCTTGCTCCTTCATTACCGGTATTGCCCGCGCCCCGTCTGCCATCCAGTCGGTCCGTGCGCCCCAGGAGGTGCCTCATGAAGCGCGCGATCCTGAGCCTATTCATCGTCCTGTCGCTGACGGTCCTTCCGCAGCAGCCCGGGTGGGCGTACCGGGATTACTTCACGCCCGAGCAGAAGGAACAACTGTCGAAGATCCAAACGGTCCTGGTGGAAACGGTGGCCCTGACGGATAAGGGCGCCGTGGATGCCGGGGCGATCCAGACCGTGGTGGCCGACCGCATGTCGGAGCTCGGCTACACCGTCACGACCGATGCCGCAAAGCCGTCCGACGTCGTGCTTAAGGTGAAATGCGAACAGCGGAAAACCTGGGAGGGAACCACCGCGTCGGGCGGAGACGCGGACCTGCCCGATTCCCCGTCACGCGTGTGGAAGGGGCCCGCCTGCCAGCTCACCTATGTGCTCGGAGGCATGAAGATCAAGTGGCAGAAGGAAGTGCGCACCGATTTTCAGGACGCGGGTGCAGCCGCGCAGGCCGCGAAGGCCGACGATCCCGGGGCCTATGCGCTGGCCAAGCTGAAGGACGGGCTTGAAGAGTACGATTTCCCCATCCTCCTGGCGGCGGAGTGGGGTCATCATGACCGGCTGCTCAAATTGCTCGATAAGCCCCGCACGAAACAGCTGCGCAAGTTCAAGATCATCTCCCTGTTGGGCGAGATGCAGGCCGACGAAGCGCTGCCCAAGCTCAAGCAGGTGCTCAAGGATCGGGAGCTCAACAAGGAGGCGGCTGTCGCGCTCGGGGATCTCGGGCCCGACGGCATTCCCATCCTGGTCGATATTCTGAAGACGTCGAAACAACCGGAACTCCAGGCAGCGGCCGCCAAAGGACTCGGGAAAATCGGCGGCATCGCCGGGGATGTCCGTGTCGTCGACCCCCTGCTGTCCATGCTCGATGCCCCCGGGATCGATATCCGCGTGCAAACCGAGATCGTGTGGGCCCTTGGCAAGATTCCTGACACGCGGGCCCTGCCACCGTTGAGGGCGTTGTACAAGAAAGTCCTGCACATACGGGATCCCGAGAACAAGGCGCTGCAGAAGTTGAAAGAAGCCCTCAACTGGTCGACCAAGCAGCTGAACATGGACGAACACCTCAGCTAGCCCTGCCACAACCCGCCGTCTGCGGCTGGACCATCCGGCCTGTGTCCAGCCGCAGTTGTCAAGGGTCCCAAATCGGTCTGCTTGCTCCTCTCATCTACTGCCAGCATGACAAGCGCTGCCTCTCATCACTGGACCATGAACCGCCCTCTGGCCGTCCGGCTTTTCGAGGAAACCCGTCTCGTCCGGAGACAGGTGTGCACAGAGAAACCCTTCTCTCGCTTCCGGCTGGTGGTGCTACTGTAGCCGAACGTCATCACAGGTTGACGGGAGGAACGGATCGCCGTACAAGCCTTCATGCTCTTCGCGTCGTTGCGCGCCTGCCTCGCCCTGGCCGGAGCACTCGCCTGGATCGTCGTGTGCCCGGCCGCTTCCGGCGCAGCATCACTTTTGAAGTCTTCCGACGTCCGCGTGGACGTCACCCTGACGTCGTGGCTGACGGAAGGCAAGACCCGTTGGAATTTTTACAATCAGAATCCGCGATTCGGAAATCCCACGTCCGATCTGGGCTACAAAGACGTCGGAACGACCATAACTGAGCTGGGCGGCAAGGTGTCGTTCGACAAGCGTTCCTTCCAGTATTTTCTGCGCGGGCAGTTTGGCTACGGCGAGGCGGGCGGTGGTCGTCTCGTCGACGACGATTATGTCAGTGCGGCCGGCGCCACGGCATTCGGCACCACGCAAGGCGGCGCACACCGATTCTCGCGCACCCATAGCAACCTGGACGGGAGCCATATCTGGTATCTGAACGCCGACTTCGGGGGGCAAATCGATGTCTGGCAGAAGCGGGTCTCGCTGGGCGCGTTTCTCGGTTACCAGCATCGGGAGGAGAAACTCAAAGCCTTTGGTGTCTCCCAGGTGGAATGCACTGCGCCGGGCAATCTCTGCAACGCGTCCGGGAGCGTGACGGGCGTGAACCGGCTCGCGCTGACCAACACGGCCATATGGGACTCGCTCCGGCTGGGGGTGGAAGGCGACGTGCGTCCCCTTGCAAGGGTCAGCCTCGACGGACGGGTGGCGTTTCTGGTCTCACGCCTGAACAACAAGGACATCCATCACCTGCGGACCGATTTGAAGCAGGACCCCAGCATCACCATCACCGGAACGGGAATCGGCTTTCACGCGGAAACCAACGTTAGCGTGATGGTGTACAAACAGCTCTTTTTCGACGTCGGCTATCGGTAC
>JBFGRH010000154.1:0-5180 GCA_041563795.1 Nitrospiraceae bacterium
ACCGCTCGGGCTCGCCGACGATCGCATTGCCGGCCAGCTTGGGGCCGAAGGCCCCTTTCCCGCCTTCGCCGTGGCAGGGCATGCAGTGGGTCTTGAACAGGGGTGTGCCCTGTTCGGCATTGCCGGTTGGAAAGGTGAAGGGGGGAGTCAAGGCCGCAACTTCGCTTCCACCCGGCCCGGGCTTGCCGGCCGAGCCCTGTGCCATCCCTTCCGCCTGCTGGTCGCCCGGAGGGCGGGGGCTTCCGGTGGCGGCTACGACAACGCGCGTCAGCATGCCGCGAGGGTAGGTCCCGTCATCGTTGACGTGCGGCAGGACGTGGCAATGAAACAGCCAGGTGCCTTCGTGGCGCGGCGTGAACTCCACGACCCGGATTTGGGCCGGCGCGATGCTCACCACGCCGTTGCGGTTTGTCGATAGCGCCGTGCGGGGATCGCCCGTGTCCACCTCGATCCAGGACTGTCCGTGTACGTGCGGGCTGTGGACCTCATCGCCGAAGTTGGCCATCACCAGCCGGATGCGCTCACCGACGACCGCCGTAAAGGGCACGGAATCGGGGGCGGAGCGGCTGTTGATCGTATGCGCGTCGTCCTGGCCGTCGCCGTTCGTATCCCATTCGTCCCATATGGTGATCCATTCCTGGGCGACCGCAGGCCAGGCCGGATCCTCGACGATGAAAATCCCATACATGCCGTGCTCGACATGGTTGGGCGTGTCGAAATGGCAGTGGTACAGGTAGTAGCCCGGTTCGTTGGCCGTGAATTCGTAGGTGTACTCCTCCCCCGGCATCTGGACCTGCTCTTTTCCGAGCCCCCGCTGTCCGTTGCCGTCCATCACGAAGGGATGGGTGCCATGGAAATGGATGGTGTGGGGCAGCGTGTGCGTGTTCTTGAAGCGCACGCGAAGACGGTCGCCCACCTGGACGCGAATCACCGGGCCGGGAACGGTCGCTTCCTGCCCTTCGAGGCCGTAGGCCCAGACGGTGACCTCCTTTTTCGGGTTGGTCATCAGCGCAATGGTTTTTTCCTGCACGACCATGGAAAATTCCTTGACCGGTGGAGCTCCGGCAGGGACTCCTTCCTGCGGATGAACGAAGAACAGCACTCCGGCCAGCGTGAGCAGTGACAATTGGATGCGAGTACTACGTTTCACGTGGCGCCTCCTTATAAGAGTCCCTGATACAACCCCTGCGGCAAGGACCACCGAACCTGTCTAATGTTGCTTGATTCGAGGCTCGGATGGATAACGCAATTCCTGTCCAAATCTTAAAGGCAGGATGACCAATCTTTCAATATTCGAAGGGTTGTAAATTTTGACACACCTTGGACATGCTGTTATAAGATTTTGGAAGAAGTCACACTTGCCATGCATCGAATTAATCGAGTTGCCAAACTGACCGGCCTCTCCCGCGATGTAATCCGGGTGTGGGAGCGCCGGCACGGCCTGCTCAGTCCCCAACGCGGATCCAATCGATACCGTCAGTATAGTGACGAGGATGTGGCTCTGCTCCGGTTCATTCGCGCCGAGATGGAGCAGGGGCAGGCGATCGGCGAACTGGCGGCAGCGGGCCGGGAAAAGCTGCTTCGCCGGATGCGTGCCACGACGAAGTTCGCCGAGCCGCGCGAGGAGGCCCATCAACGCACCGTCGCGGACCTTGCGGCTGCCCTGGAGCCGCTCAACCGGACCACCTTCGAGCGACGGCTCAACGACCTGCTGGCTGTCCTTCCGTTCAAGGATGCGCTGCTCCACGTGCTGCTCCCGCTCCAGGTCCGGGTCGGGGACCTCTGGCACGAAGGACGAATTTCCGAGGCGGTGGAGCACTACGTCACCAGGCAGGTTCAAAAGCGCGTCTTCGCGATGATGAGCGTGCTTCCCGTGGGCGATGAAGGCCTGCGGGTGGTGGTCGGGTGCCCGCCTGGCGAGGAGCATGATGTCGGCGCGCAGGCCGTCGCTTACCTCAGTTCCTTCCATGGATGCCGGACCTTCTACCTGGGCGCCAATGTGCCGATGGCTGCCCTGCGTCGTCTCTGCGTGGACATGCGGGCCGACCTGGTGCTGCTCTCCCTCGTGATGCGCCTGACGCCGGAGGCGGCCGCCGCGCTGGCGCACGAGCTGGGCGAGCAGATCGTCCCGTTGGGCCGGCTCTGGATGGGAGGCAGGGGGGCCGCGGCCATACGGTCGGAGCTGGAGGAGGCGAACATTGAGGTGATGGATTCACTCGAGGCCTTCGAGCAGCGCCTGGTCTCGCGGCGTCGCGTCCGGCCCGCGTCTCGCGGGCGTGCCTCCTCTCTGCGGGCGGCGAAAAGAGCCTCGAAGCCGATCGAGGATGGCCGCCCATAATCGGAGGATAACCGGGTAATGTCGTCGAGCCAGATCCACCAGGGCCTCGGTCTTCTGGCATTTCTGGTTCTTTGCTTCGGCGTGGCGGGATTCGGCGCGTACTTCCGGCCCGGCGAATGGTACGCACGGCTCGCCAAGCCGTCGTGGACTCCCGCCAACCGAGTGTTCACACCGATATGGATCGTGCTGTACGCAATGATGGCCGTCGCGGGCTGGCTGGTCTGGAGGGAAGCGGGACTGCCTGGAGCCGCCCTGCCGCTCGGCCTGTTTGTCCTGCAACTGTTCTTGAACGGGATCTGGTCGTGGCTGTTTTTCGGCCTGCAGAGGCCGGACCTGGCGATGGTTGATATCGTCGCGCTCTGGCTCGCCATCACCGCCACCGTCGCCTCGTTCTGGGGCATTTCACTGATCGCTTCGCTGGTCATGCTGCCCTATCTGGCCTGGGTGTCCTTCGCGCTCCTGCTCAACCACTCCATGTGGCGGCTGAACCGATAACGCGGTCCCTCGTTCGTCTCGCATCCCTGCAGTAGATATTCACGCGGAAGCCCGCTAAAATGCGGCACTCATGAACGATCGTTTTCTGAAAGCCTGCCGCCGCGAGCCGGTGGACTGCACGCCGGTGTGGTTCATGCGGCAGGCCGGCCGCTACATGAAGGAATACCAGGCGGTCCGCGCCAAGCATTCCATCCTCGACGTCTGCAAGACACCCGAGTTGGCTGCGCAGGTCACGCTACAGCCGATCGACCGCTTTCCGCTCGACGCCGCCATTATTTTTGCCGACATCCTGCTTCCGCTGGAGCCGATGGGCCTGTCGCTGACCTTTACCGAGGGGGAGGGGCCGGTCATCAAGAATCCCGTCCGCGATCGTGCGGCGGTAGAGCGGCTCAAGCCCATCGACGGCGACGAGCTGCGCTACGTCGAAGAGGCCATCAAGCAGGCCCGCACCGCGCTGGCGGGGAGGGTTCCCTTGATTGGGTTCGCCGGCGCGCCCTTCACGCTGGCGAGCTATGCCATCGAAGGCGGCAGCTCGAGGAATTTCATTTTGACGAAGCAATTCATGTACCGGGAGCCGGAGGCCTGGCACAAGCTGATGGACAAGCTGGCCCGCGTGGTGACCGGCTACCTCAGGCGGCAGATCCGCGCCGGTGCCCAGGCCGTGCAGCTCTTCGACAGCTGGGTCGGTTGTCTGTCGCCCGGCGACTATGCCGAATACGTCCTGCCGCACGTGCAGCTGATCTTCGAGGGATTGAAGCGCGAGCATGTTCCGACGATTCACTTCGGCACCGGCACGGCCGGCCTGCTTACGCTCATGAAGGAGGCCGGCGGGACGGTGATCGGAGTCGATTGGCGGGTGCACCTGGACGAGGCCTGGGCCGAGGTCGGGCATGACGTGGCGGTGCAGGGCAACCTCGA
The DNA here is from genome assembly GCA_041563795.1 of Nitrospiraceae bacterium. Taxonomy (GTDB): domain Bacteria; phylum Nitrospirota; class Nitrospiria; order Nitrospirales; family Nitrospiraceae; genus 2-02-FULL-62-14. Next base: position 3,752 of record JBFGRH010000154.1, read on the forward strand.
TCCGGTGGTGTTGTTCGCGCCGCTGCACGAGATCGAACGGCGGGTGGAGGAGATTCTTCGCCGCGCGGGCGGACGGCCCGGGCACATTTTCAATCTCGGCCACGGGATCCTGCCGAACACGCCGGTGGAGAGCGTGGCGGCGGCCGCCGAGTTCGTCCACAAACTGAGTCAAAGGTAGGCACGCATGCCGGGGCCACAGAGACCGACGGCCATCCTCCTGATGGCGGTCGGAGGGCCGGACAAGCTGGAAAACGTCGAGCCCTACCTGCTCGACCTGCGCGGCGGGCGTCCCACGCCCCCCGAATTGGTCGAGGAGATCAAGGCACGCTACCGCGCCACCGGCGGGAAGACTCCGGTGCTCGGCATCATGCAGGAGATCGTGAGAAAACTCGAGCCGAGACTCAACGGGCCGGGCGGCGAGCGGTACCGCGTCTATTTCGGATTCCGGCACTGGCACCCCTATATTAAGGACGCCTACGCCGAACTGATGGACGAACGGCCCGAACAGCTCATCGGCCTCTGCATGGCGCCGCAGTATTCCTCGCTGAGCATCGGCGCCTACATAAAAAAAGTCGAAGAGGCCCGGGCGGCGCTGGGCGGGGAGTTCCCGGTCACCCACGTCCAGAGCTGGCACGAGCATCCGGGTTTGATCGCGGCGATCGCCGACAACATCACCGCGGCGCGGCAGAAGTTTTCGGCGGATGTCCGCGGCCGCGTGCCGGTGCTCTTCACGGCGCACAGTCTCCCGGAGCGCATTCTGCAGGCGAAGGACCCCTATCCCGACCACGTGAAGGCCACGATGGATGCCGTGTGTCGCAAGCTCGGCGCCGTGACGGCGCGCTTTGCCTACCAGAGCCAGGGGCGGTCCGGCGAAAAGTGGCTGGGGCCGACGGTGGAGGAGACGCTCGATGCCCTGTGCGCGGAGGGCCATCGGCACGTGCTCATGGCGCCGATCGGGTTTCTCTCCGATCACCTGGAAGTGCTCTACGATATCGACATCGAACTGAAGCAGCGCGCGGCCAAACAGGGGATGCAGTTGGAGCGGATCGCCATGCTGAACGCCACGACGCCCCTGATCGACATTCTGGCCTCCATCGTCGAACAACACGAAGCCTCGCTGGTTCGATAAGCCTTCCGTGTCTGCGCAACCCTCACAGCCGCCCAAGCACATCGTCATTGTCGGCGGCGGCATCGCCGGATTGTCCGCGGCTTTTCACCTCCACGAGCAGGCCGCCGGCGCGGGGGTGCCGCTGACCTGCACGCTGATTGAGGCCGGCGGCGACTGGGGCGGGAAGATCGTCACGCATCGTGTGGGCGACCTGACGATCGAGGCGGGCCCCGACTCGTTCCTCTCGCAGAAGCCCTGGGGCCTCGAGCTGTGTCAGAAGCTGGGGCTCTCCGGTCGGCTCATCAACACCAACGAGCATCA
>JBFGRH010000155.1:0-5148 GCA_041563795.1 Nitrospiraceae bacterium
CCTTCTGCAGGCCGGTATCGTCTCCTTGAAGGTACGATACGGCTGAGTCTCTCGCCTACCGGGAACGCTTTGTCTATAATCGACAACGAAACTGCCCGCAGTTGATTTCCTCGGCAAAGGAGGACCGGCCATGGCAAAGATGGATGACTTTTTGAAGCCCGAATCCATGATCACGCCCGGAGTCGCCGGTGCCATCACGATGACCATCTCGAACACCCTCTGGTTGCAGTTCGGCCTCCAGCAACGGTGGTCCGCGCTGGCCCTGAGCTTTGCCTTCGGCGCATTGGTCTTCGCGGCGACCCGCATGCCGGTCTGGCAGCGCGGGGTCTATTATGTGCTTAATTCGCTGATCATCTTCTCGGCGGCAGCCGGCGGCAATTACATCGGCTATCAGGTGTCGGAAACGACGCAGAGTGTTTCCATTTCGGAGCCGGCAGCCGTACACGCCCTGAGCTGGCCTTCACTGACCCAGGACGTGTACGCAGCCGAACCTTCGTCCCCGATGCTCCTGATCGATGACCGCACCGGGCGGACAAGTGCATCGCGGCCCGCGGCAACAAGGGAGGAACTCGAACGGCTCAAGAAGGAAGCACAGGAGAAGGAAGATGAACTCAAGCACCTGCGGGAAGAGTTAGCGAAAAAAGGGGCCGCGACCGACGATATTGGCAAGGAGAAACCCCGGCCCGGAGGAGATTCCGCTGGGCCCGAGCAACGCCAACGGTCCTTCTTCACTCCGAGCGGATTTTAGGCCGACGTCAGGAATCCTGGACGAGCGTCCCGAAGGCGGCGAAGAGCTGCCCGGTGAGATATTGGGTGGCGGGAGGGTCGCCCGGCCATTTCCGCCGCATGAAGTCGTTGAGGATGCGCCCGTCCCCCGTGCTGTGCTGGCCCGGCTGCCGTAGATTCATGCGGTAGCGCTCGATCCCCTTCGTGACACTACTGACGAAGACCACGGTCCCGTCGCGCTCCACCTGCTCCACCACCCCCACGTGCGTGAGCGGGTCATTGGGAAAGCCGTCCCGGTTGAAATCCCAGGTATTGTGGAAGAACACCAGGTCGCCGGGGTGGACGTCCGGACCGTAGTGGATCCGTCCGTGCTTCACGGCATGAGCGTAGATGCGACCGACGCCGTTGCCCCCATCCAGATCGCCAAGCTCGCGATACACATCGATCCCTTGCTCGGCGTAGACCCCGCGGACGAGGCCGGAACAGTCAGCCGTGAAGCGTCGGCCGTTGACTTCAACCCGGTCGCCGCCCACGAACCTCGCCGCTGCCTGGGCCGCAGCCTCCTGCTTGGGACCTTTCACGATAAAATTGCAGCAATCCCTTGCCCGCCCCTGGTGAACGGGGAAGAGCCCGCCGGCCGGCCCTTGAAAGGGGACGGTCGCGGCGCAGCTTTGGACCATGGCTGCGGCCAGGATGCTGAGGAGGCTGAGCGTCACATGGGCAGGGAGGCGGGGAAAATTCATCACGGGTCAGTATAGCGTCCGGCCGCTTGTTGGCAACCCCTGTTCACCGTCACGGCAGGGGCTGGCCGGCCCAGCCTAGCTTCGAGGCGAACCCCTTCCCGTACCGGTCGTACAATTCGAAAAACTGGTAGGCCTTGCAGTCCGTGACGACTTCCTTGATCTCGGTCAGGTACCGGTCAAAGGTGTACTCGAAGGCCACACCCTGCCCCCCGACCAGCGTGACGATCCGCTTCTCGGGATCGATCGTGCTCTCCTGGTGAAAGACGTAGCGGTAGTACGGGCTTTCGGGCCCCCCGATGTGGTGGAGGAACTGCGCCCAGGTTGGCCGTCTGTCGAATGACAGCCGTTCCTTGATGTTCACGCCTTTGATGGGACCGTAGGGCTCGAAGAACTCCTTGAACATGCTGTCCATCCAGTTGTGCTCATCGCCGATGTGATGGATCGCATGGTCGAAGGGTACCACCGTGTGGGTCTCCCAGCGGGAGCCCGGAGCCCAATGGAAGATCACACCGTTCTTCGGACCGATCCATTCGGTGCCGCCGACCTCCTCCACCTGGTGCTCGATGATCTTGTTCGCCCAGACCCAGTAGAGGAAATCCACGAACCGCGGATCGTCCGGCTTCAGCGTCAAGGCCTTCAGGTCGAGGGGGGATGCAGGATTGTAGGTCGTCCTGACCTTCTTGCAGTGGCGCTCCCATTGCGCGTCGGACCAGGCCGCCTTGCTCACCTGAAAGGCGTCGACCCCGGTGCTTGATAGGCAAATCGCGGCGATCAGTGTGATTGCGAGCACAGTGGAATGTTTCATCACAGGCCGGCCTCCCTGCCCAAAATTACCCTGCTTCAGCGACGGAATCTGTTGGCCCTATTGTACCCTACTGCGCCTCGCGCCACACCATGACGGCCAACACGGCCGGAATGACCGCCCCAAGATAGCTCACCCACATCGGGATCGAGGTGCCGCCGACGGCCATCACCGAGTCCCCGATGATGACGTGCCATCCCAACGCAATCCGCGCGAGGTGCAGGACGGCCACGAGCACGAAGACGACAACGGCAGCGGTGGTAAAGGGCTTCATGGCAACGTCCTTTCGTCAAGCGAAGTTGGCTATGCGCGTCCAATCCCGGCCTTGAGCCGCGCCTCGTCGAGAACCTCCGTTGGAATCATCTTGACCGCGAGGACGACGAGGGCGGGCACGATCACCGCGTCGTCAAGATGTCCGATGATGGGGAGAAAATCAGGAATCAGGTCGAACGGAAGCAGCAGGTAACCGACAGCCAGCGAGAGAATGATCTTGGCTGCCAACGGCGTCCGGCGATCTGCGAGCACGAGCCGATACATCGTGAGCTCGGCCTTGACGCTCTTGCCTATGGCTCGCAATTGTTCAAACATTTCGCGTTGTCCTTGGCTAGACCTACGCCGAACCATCTGAAAAATCAATCTGCCGGGCTCTGTATTTCTGCTATCATTGTGTCCATGCAACGTCGCATGGGACCGGCGCTCCCCCTGCTGACCGCCCTGGCGCTCGCGGGGTGCGTGGCCTGGGGGCAGGGCCTCGACCCGATCGAGCCGACGGGCCGCAAGGTGTTCCCGTCGCCGACGATCGAGTCGCTCCAGCCGACCCTGACCTGGGAGGCCGCCGATCCCGAAGAGCAACCGGGTGCGCGCTACCACCTCATCGTGTACCGGCTGGAGGGATTCCCGGCTCGTGAAGTGGTCGTGTACTCCCGACGGGACCTCACGACCACGTCGCACAGGCTGAACGAACCGCTGCTGCCGAATACTCGCTATCATTGGCGCGTCGGCGTCACCTCTTCCAACGGGAAGGAAACGCGCACCGAGTGGAACGGCTACCGGGCCTTCTATTTCCTTCCCATTCCCTACATCTGGCTGATCGGGTTCACCTCCGGGACCTACTCCTTCGATACCCCGGACTAGACCATGACACGGAAACAAATCTTTCTGAACCTCGGCGGGCTGGTCGTCCTGATCGGCCTGCTTGGCCTGTTCTACTGGCAGTCCACCGGCGAGCGGGCGGTGCCGGCGATGACCGCCGCGCTTGAGGATTCGGACTCGAAGGTCCGGATTGGCGCCGCACAAATGCTGGCAGAAATCGGCCCCGCGGCCACACCCGCCGTGCCAAATCTCCTGAACCTCGCACTGCATGACCCCGTCCTCTACGCAAGCACCACCGCCGCCGGCGCGCTGTCCAGGATCGACCTGGGCGCGGCACGACAGGTGATGACGGCCAACCTGGCGGCCCTGCAGGATCCCGACGTGCAAAACCGGAGAACCGCATGCGCCATGCTGGGCAGTCTCGGTCCGGTCGCCAAGCCGGCCGTACCGGCCCTCAACACGGCGCTGGACGATGAAGAGGAAACCATCCGCATGCACGCCGTCGGCGCGCTGGGGGAGATCGGCATTCCGGCTGCGCTGGTGGTCCCCGCGCTGACCAGGGCCCTGCACGACAAGGCGCCCCAGGTCCGTCATCGGGCCCTGATGCAGTTTGCCTTCTTGATTCCGCCGACCGATTCGGTCCTGCCGCACCTGAAGGAGTTGGCGGAGGACAAGACCCCGAACATCGCGACACTGGCGAAAAGCGCACTGAACAGCCCGCATCGCCAGGGAAACCAGACCGTCATGTACGCCACCATGCTGCAGATGGGGACCGTGAACGACTACACGCTCCGCCAACTCGCGCAGCTCGGTCCCGCGGCAGCCGGCGCGGTGCCGGCTGTGATTCCAATTCTAAGCAACGAACGCCCCCTGCACCGGTACCTGGCCGCGGAAATCCTGGGTGCAATCGGTCCCGGTGCGAAGGAAGCCATCACGGCTCTCACCGCCGCGTTGCAGGACGAGGATGCCGTCGTGCGCGAGAGCGTGACCGAGGCGTTGCTGGCCATCAGGCCCACCGACGGGACTGATCGGACGACCACGCAGAAATGACCACGATGGGCGGGAACAGGACATTGACCTGGCTGGCCGTGGGGCTCTACTGGGGTTGCATCGTCTTCGGCCTGGTGCTGCCCGGAATCGTCATGGTCACCCACGAGGCCTCACGCCTTCACGGCGGATGGGCCGAGGCCTGGCAGGACTACCAGCTGCACCTTTTCGCGCCAGGCTTCAATTTCTTCCTGATCGGCATCCTCAACGCCGTTCCCTTCGTCCTGCTGGCCATCTTTATCCTGATTCATCTCGGCACGGCTGCGACGAAGGAGCCGGTGATCGTCTCTCGCCGCCTGACCGGCGTCGCCGTCGCCCTGGCGGTCGCCGTGGGCTTCAGCACCTGGGCCCACGTCGTCACGGTGTTGCATCCGGACGCCCAGGGCGCACTGGTCTATTTTTTCCTTCCGATCTATTTGCTGGGCCTGATCCCGCTGGGCTATGCTGTGGGCAGAGGGGCGGGCATGCTGTTCTTCAAGAAACCTGCCCCGCCACCCGACACCGCATGACGCCAATCAAACAAGTCCTGACGATCGCCGGCTCGGATTCCGGCGGAGGCGCCGGCATCCAGGCCGACATCAAGGCGATGTCGGCCAACGGCGTCTTCGCCATGTCCGTCATCACGGCCGTCACGGCACAGAACACCGAGGAGGTGACGGACGTCTTCGAGCTGCCGGCCTCGATCATCGCCTCGCAGATCGACGCCGTCTTCGACGACTTCGACGTGGCCGCCGTCAA
>JBFGRH010000156.1:0-5116 GCA_041563795.1 Nitrospiraceae bacterium
AGCGATTCATCGCCCACGGCCGGCGCGGCCTCCGCCTTTCGCACCGTCTCCGGCAGATCGTCCGGCATGATGAGCGGCCCCGGCGCCAGGGACACCGTTCGTTCGATGACGTTCTCGAGCTCCCGCACATTTCCCGGCCAGTGATAGCGTTCGAGCACCGCCATGGTCTCCGGCACAAACCCGCGGACCGGCTGGTCGCTGGAGACCGTGGCCTGCCGGAGAAAATGATGGGCGAGCATCGGGATGTCCTCGCGCCGCTGGCGCAACGGCGGCATGACAATGCGAACGACATTCAGCCGGTAGAACAGGTCTTCACGGAACTTGCCGTCCTTGACCATCTGCGCAAGATCCCGGTTGGTGGCGGCCACGATCCGGGCATCCACCTTGACGGACGCGGTGCCGCCTACGTGCCGGACTTCCTGTTCCTGGATCACCCGCAGCAGTTTCACTTGCAGCGCCGGCCCGATGTCGCCGATCTCGTCCAGGAAGAGCGTGCCCTGGTCGGCCGTTTCAAACAATCCCCGCTTGGAGGCCACCGCGCCGGTAAAGGCGCCCTTCTCGTGGCCGAACAATTCAGATTCCAGCAAGGTCTCCGTCAGCGCCGCGCAATTGACCGGCACGAAGGGTCGGTCCCGCCGCGGGCTGTTCGCGTGCACGGCCCTGGCGACCAGTTCCTTGCCGGTTCCGCTCTCGCCCTCCAGGAGCACCGTGCTCCGGCCGGCCGAGACCCGGGCGACGAGCTTGTAGACCTCCAGCATGGCCGGGCTGCTGCCGATCAGCGGGGACCCCTGTCGTTCGCGCAGTTCTTCTCGGATGCGGGCGTTTTCACGCACGAGGCGGCTGTGCTCGAGGCTCCGCCGGACAACCAGCCGGATTTCCTCCTTCTTGAACGGCTTGGCGAGATAGTCGTAGGCCCCCTGCTTGATCGCCTCGATCGCGCCATCCATGGACCCGAACGCGGTCAGGAGGACGATGGCCGTCTCCGGGCTGCGCCGCCGGAATTCCCGCAGCACCGCGAGTCCGTCCACCTCGCCCATCCGGATATCCGTCAGCACCACGTCGAACCGCCTGGTTCCGCCGAGCGCGATGGCATCCGCCCCCCCGGCGGCGATCTCGACGTCGTAGCCGTCCTTCCGCAGCGCGTCCGCCAGCAGCTGGCGCGCCACCGCGTCGTCGTCCACGACCAGAATGGCGCCGCTAAACGCGCCCATGCAGTCCCTCTTCGCGCGCGCGCGGCACGGCGGCATGGGCAGGCAGCGCAATCACGACCAGCGTCCCTTTTCCGACGACGCTGTCGATGGACAGCGACCCGCCGTGCGAGACGATAATCTCGTGGCTGAGGAACAGTCCCAGCCCCGTGCCGTCGCCGATCGCCTTCGTGGTAAAGAACGGCTCAAAGGCCCGCTGCACGTGCTCCTCCGGCATGCCGCAGCCCGTGTCGCGGACGGTCAACGTGACCATCGCGTCGCACGGCGGCGCGCCGGCGCGGCGCCGCTCGTCCAGTTCAGCCAGCGTGGCCGCCCGGCGTCCCACCACCAGCACCACCTGGCCGCCGGCGCCGGTCGCTGCCAGCGCATTCGTGAGGAGATTCACCAGCACCTGCCGGAGCTGCTCGGTATCGGCCAGCACCGACGCGGGCTCCAGGCCCAAATCCGTCTTCAACCCGACGCCCTTGCCGATGTAGGCCGGTTCCATCAGCGCGACGACGGAGTGCGCCAGTTGATCCAGCCGCATCGGCGCATGGGCCGGCTTCGGCTGCCGCGTCAGCGACAGCTTGTCCTTGATGATGCGCACGACGCGGTTCAACTCCGAATCAATGATCGCGATCGTCTTTTTCATCTCGGGCGTGGCCTGCGGATCCTCCGCCAGCGTTTGCACCTGCCAGGCGATGGAATGCAGCGGCGTGCCGACCTCGTGCGCCACCGACGAGGCCAGCAGTCCCAAGGCGGACAGGCGGTCCGCCCGGTTGAGACGATCCTTCAATTCCACGAGGTGCGCGTTGGCCCGCAGCAGCTCGGCCCGCGCCGCCTCCTCGCGCGCCTTGCGCTCCTCCCGTGTCATCGCCAGGTACGCCACCCCCGCGAGAACCCCGACGACCAGCGTCCGGTTGATCAGCACGGCCGTGAACCGTTCACGCTTCTTGGTCGGCTGGAGCAGTCCCACGTAGGTCACGGCCACGCAGAGGACCACCGTCAGGTACATCAGGGTGCGATTCCTGACCGTCGCGACCAATAAAATGGGGATCACGAAGGCATAGGCGCCGACGACGTTCAACGGCGCGACCGATTCGAACGCCACGATCACCGCAAAGACGGCCGCCGCGAGGCCGAGCACGACCGCATCCTTGGCGTGCGTGAGTCGTCGAATCTTGTGGAGCAAGGCTGTCATGAGAGTGGTGGCACGATACTGGATATGTTTTGTCCCCGCAAGGAAACGAACCCCGAGGAAAGGTTACGGATCAAGGCTGGCCCGGACCCTGCGCAATAGTCCGCCCTCACCGTTGCTGCGTCGGCGGACGCACGGCACGCAACGCGGACGCCGCCTGATGCACGCGGGCATCGTCCCTTAATTGTTCCAACGGCACCGCGAGCTTGCGGGACCAGTTGGGATGACTTCCCACCGTCCCCGGGACGTTGGTCTGCGCCATTTCCCCGAGGAGATCCTCCAGGTTGGCCAGGACCGCCCATGACGGCGTGCGGGCCAGAAACAGGTGCAGCGCGCGGCACAATTCGGGCGTCATCGGCTGCGCCATCGCCGCGTCCTCCACCATGCCCGGAGGCAGCAGCTCAGCCGCCCCCAGGGCCCGTAGCATCTGCTGCTTGTCGTGATGCCGTTCATCCCGCGCCCGTCGCACGGCCTCGTCGTCTGCATACAGCCCCAGCCGGACGCGCAGAGCAATGTCCTCCCCCGCCCAGAAGGCCGCCAACGGCGGCAGATCGTGGGTGCCGATCACCGCCATCGCCTGCCGCGGATAGGTCTCCGGCGCATTCCATTCCCCGCTGCCCGACCGTTCAAAATACAGCACGCGATACGACAGGACGCGTCCCGCCGCAAGCCGCTCCCGGACCCCGTCGGGCACCGTGCCGAGATCCTCTCCGATGATGACCGCCTTGTGGCGGACGCTCTCCAGCGCCAGGATGCCCAGCAAATCCTCCACCGGATACCGGACGTAGGCGCCCGCGAAGGCCGGCATCCCGCGGGGGATCCAGAACAGGCGAAAGAGTCCCATGACGTGATCCAGGCGCAGCGCGCCGCCATAGGCCAGGTTGCGTCGGATCAGTTCGATGAACATGCGATAGCCGGTGGCGCGGAGCCGGACCGGGTTCGGCGGCGGCAGGCCCCAGTTCTGCCCTTGCGCCGCAAACGCATCCGGTGGACAGCCGCAATCCGCGTCCAGCGCCAGCACGTCCTGGTAGACCCAGGCATCGCTGCCGTTCCGGTCGCTGCCCAGGGCCAGATCGTGGTAGAGCCCGACCGGCATCCCCAGCTCCCGGGTGCGATGCGCGACCGCCCCCAGCTGCTGCGCCGCCACCCACTGGAGATACTGGTAGAAGCGGATGCGGGCCCGGTGTGTGACGCGAAACGCCGCGACGCTGGCGGAGTGAGGCGAACGATAGGGCTCCGGCCACTCCCGCCAGGCCCAGACCAGCGGATGCTGGCGGCGCATGTCCTCCGCCAGGGTCTGGAACAGCGCGAACATCTCCAGCGGCTCCCCCTCCTCTTTCAGGTACCGTGCAAAGGCCTGGCCCCGCTCCGTGGCGGGTTTCAGGTCCTGTTCGCCCGGCTCGCGGCTTCCGAGGTGCCGCTCGCAGAAGGTGGCCCATAACGATTCCAGCACGGCCCGCTTCGCGGCCATGACCTGCTCGTACTCCACTTCCCCGCCCTCCCGCAGGGCCGCCAGCGCGCGTTGAAACCCTGCGTCCTGCACCATTTGCTGCGCGGATTGAGAAACCTGGAACTCGGGGATGGACTCGATATCGAGGTACAGGACATTCAGGAACAGCCGGCTCGCGGGAGAATAGGGACTGACCTGAAACGGACGGGTGTTGTTGATGGCATGCAGCGGGTTCAGGCCGATGAGACCGGCACGGAGATCCTTCGCCACCCACTCCACGAACGTGCCGAGATCACCAAAATCGCCGGCGCCCCAATTGCGGGCCGAACGCAGCGCGTAGAGCTGCACCGCCAGGCCCCAGAGCCGGTGCCCATTCCGATGGTCTACAAACGACGGCGGCATGTAGCAGGCGGACGGCGCCACGATCAGGCGCAGCGTTCCGTCCACCTGGCGCGATTCCGACAGGCCTTTGACCGTCACATCGTAATACCCGATCGGCAGTCCCGAGGGCAGCGGCAGCTCGAAGCGGGCGTGGCGAAAACCGTCCACCCTGCGCGTGGCGGAGGGAACCAGGCCCGGTCCGGCTCGCCCCTGCTGCCGCAGGGCGCCGGCCTCGTCCCGCACGTCCCATGACAGGACGATGTCCCGATCTTCCTGCTCCTGCGCCGGCAGGCATACCGGCCAGCGGCCGGCCGGCTCATCCACCCGCGTCACGCGCACCGGCTCGCACACCCGTCGCCAGGGCGCATCCGCACAGTCTTCAAGCGCGCGGCGCACCGCCTCGGCCGACTCGATCCGGACGCCCATCGCGTCCAAAATGGCCCGCCTGGTCTCGGCGGAGGTTTCGTGCCGCTGTCCCCAGATATCATGGTATTCGGAGCTGATGCCGTAATGTTCGGCCAACTCGCGCAGCAGGTCCTGCTCGTTCTGTTCCATAGCCGTGAGTCTGAGAGAAGGCCGTCGTCAAGTCAAGGGAAGGCACGCGTCACGATGTGGCTCCCCACGCGGTGATGCGGTACAATCGCCGCGATGCAGGAGATCGCGCTCGTTCTCGCCACCATCGTCGGTGTCGGTGTCCTGGGCTTTCTCACCACCATTCTCACCCCCCGGCTCATGACGACGATCGGCCTGGTGATGCTGGCGCTGGGCCTGCTGGTCGGCGTCCCGACGGGGTTCTGGTACCACGTCCTCCTCTACCGCATCCTGTCGGTCCGCATGGCGCTGCCACGCAAATGGTGGTGGTCGCCGGTTGATCTCCATCCACACCTGACCGGGCAGGAA
>JBFGRH010000157.1:0-5096 GCA_041563795.1 Nitrospiraceae bacterium
GATCATTACCTACCGCACGAGATCCTGGAATGGGGCGGCGTGGTGCGGGACATGTTCCCGGAGACCTGCCGGAATCTCGATCGGGCCGGAATCTCCCTCGATGGCTTCGTGCACTTCTGGTTCCGCGAGCCGCGCGACGCCGGCCAGGCCTACGATTTTTTCCTGCTGAAGATCACCCGCTTCGTCGACTTCGTCGGCGAGGCGCTGCCGGATGCGCTCGGCACGGCCGAGCGGGAAGCCGACTCGTTGCGCACCGGGTATGAAAAGGCCTGCGAGCAGGTGGGGAGCGAGGCGCGATGAGTGCGCACGCGGGTTTCTGGGCCCAGCTGCCCCAGCCCATCATCGGCCTGGCGCCCATGGACGGCGTCACCGATGCGCCGTTCCGCTACATGGTGGCCGCGCAGGGCCGGCCGGACATCATCTTCACCGAGTTCACCAGCGTGATGGACGTCTGCCGCGGCCCCGCGCACATGCTGTCGTCGCTCATCTATAGCGAGGCGGAGCGGCCGGTCGTGGCCCAGCTCTACGGCAAGGATCCGGCGGTCTTCTACCAGGCGGCGCACATCGTCTGCGAGCTGGGATTCGACGGGCTGGACATCAACATGGGCTGCCCCTCGCGCAACGTCGCCTCCTCCGGCTCCGGCGCCGGGCTCATCCGCACGCCCGACCTGGCGCACGAGATCATGCGGGCGACGCGGCAGGGCATCGCCGATTGGGCGGGCGGGCAGTCGCTCGCCGGCGCGGGCCTGAAGGACTCGCGCGTCGAGATGATCCGCGCGATGATCGAGCGGCACGGCGGCCCGCCGGCCGCGCGCCGGGCGATCCCGCTCTCGGTCAAGACGCGCATCGGCTACGACTCCATCATCGTCGAGCGCTGGATCGAGCATCTGCTGGCGGAGCATCCCGTGGCCATCTCGGTGCACGGGCGGACGCTGGCGCAAATGTACCGGGGCCAGGCCGACTGGTCGGCCATCGAACGGGCCGCGCAGCTGGCGCGTCAGACCGACACCCTGCTCCTGGGCAACGGCGACGTGCGGACGCTTCACGAAGTGGTCCTGCGGGTCCGCCAGCACGGCGTGCACGGGGTGCTGGTCGGCCGCGGCGCCCTGGGCGAGCCCTGGCTCTTCCGCCGCAAGGAGGAGGCCCGCGCCGCGGTGCGCGATCCCGCGCGCCGGGTTGAACGCGAATCGCCCGCGCTCGAGGAGCGCTTCCGCGTCATGCTGGACCATGCGCGGCAATACGAGGCGCTGCTGGACCGGCAGTGTTTCCCCCGCCTGCGCAAGCACCTGGGCTGGTACTGCAAGGGCTTTTCCAGCGCCGCCGCGCTGCGGGCTGCCATGGTGCGGGCTTCCAGCAGCGAGGACGTCGCGCGCCTGGTCGCCGACTACCAGGCCGGGCAGGAGGCGCGCGCCCTCTACCAGGACGAATCTCAGCACCGCACCACGCCCGCGCTGGCCGCGCCTACCGCGTGACCGCCAAGCTCGTCCTCGCCTCCACCTCGCCGCGCCGCAAGGAGCTCCTGGCGCTCCTGCAGATTCCCTTCGAGACCGTCGCGCCGAATTACCACGAATGGATCCACGCCGAGGTGCCGCCGGAGGCGCAGGCGAGAAATTTCGCGCTCGAGAAGGCCCGCTCGCGCATGGGGGGGCACCCGATCAGCCTGGTGGTCGGCAGCGACACGCTGATCGCCGTGGGGACGAGTATCCTCGGCAAGCCCGCCGAACGTGACCAGGCGCGGGCCATGTTGCGGCGGCTCCGGGGCCGCGCCCACCGCATCTGCAGCGCGGTCGCGGTCTGCTGCTTCGAGCGCAAGATCCAGGACGTGGCCCTGGAGACCGTGCAGGTCTGGATGAAGCCGTTCAGCGACGAAGACCTGAACGCCTACCTGGACACGGGCGAGTGGGAAGGCAAGGCCGGCGCCTATTCCATCCAGGGAGAGGGCGGCAACCTGATCGAGCGGATCGAGGGCGATTTCACGGCCGCCGTCGGCCTTCCGCTGCGTCTCACGGCCTCGCTGCTGACCAAGCACGGCCTCGCCGTGCCGGTGGACGTCGAGCAACTCTACCGCGACAAACCCTACCCGAACTGGGCCACGTTCCAATCCTGATTTGAACCGGCGCGATGCGACCTCACGCCGGATAGTCTCTCTCCGGGTTGATCCATAATTCATCGTTTGCACGGATGCCGTTAATGGAGTATGATTACCGGCGTGATCGTATCCTTTGCCGACACCGTCACGCGCGATCTCTACGACGGCACGAACTCGAAAGAGGCAAGGACGATCCCGAAACCGATCTGGCCCGTGATTGCCAGAAAATTGGACTTTCTCAATGCCGCGCATGCGCTCCAGGACCTGCGCTCGCCCCCTGGAAATCGATTGGAGGCTTTGAAGGGAGAGAAGAAAGGCTGGCACAGCATTCGCGTGAACGACCAGTACCGGATCACGTTCCGATGGTCGGAGGGAAATGCGCACGACGTCCAAGTGACCGACTATCATTAGGGGAGGAGAGACCCCATGAGACCGAAAGATCGGCCGCCCACGCATCCGGGAGAGATTCTGTTGAAGGAATTTCTGGAGCCGCTCAACCTCAGCCAGGTTGAGTTGGCCAAATCCCTTGGCGTGCCAGTGCAGCGGATTAACACGCTGATCAACGGCAAGCGGGGAGTGACGGCCGAAACGGCGTTGCTGCTCGCCGAACGGTTGAAGACGACCCCGGAGCTTTGGATGAACCTCCAAACCGCCTGGGACCTGCACGAGGCCGCTCAGGGGCTCCGTCGCGCCTCGGCTTAAATGAGCCTTTGCGACGCTATAATTGCAGACCATCGCCACAGGGAGCCGCAGTTTCCCCTTGCCGTTCGGCGCGCAGAGTTTCTCGTTTCTACGCACTCGCCCATGACCCTCGATTGAGCGTTGCAAAGCCCACCCTGTTTGCTTACAATGCCGCCCATTGTTTCGCGTATTTTTCTGCTATTTAAGGGGGTTGGTATGAGTCTGCGCCAAGTCACCAGTCAACCTGCGCTGCGGGTCCGGGTGGGCCTGCTGGCCGTGCTGGCAGCGGTGGCCTGCACCGCCGGCCCGGCCGGGGCCATCGACGTGAAGCTGTCCATGGAGGAGGCCAAGAAATCCCTGGCGGCTGGACGCGAGCCGATGATGAAGGCCTCGGACGCCGCCAAGCCGGACGAGGAGATCAAGAAGGTGCTGCAGCATGCCTCGATGATGACCCGCGTCGGCGCCGATCCCGAGAAGGAGCCCTGCGGTGCCAGCGCCATCCTGCGCACCAAGCGGTTCTGGCTGGAGTCCTTCGGCCGCAAGGAGGCCACCGAATCGAAGAAGCAGAACAAGGCCGTGCGCATGCCGGACGACAAGATCCAGAAGTACCTCGACATGCCCAACCTGGAGGTCGAAGTGCAGCTCTGCGGCGAGGACGAGTACTTCGCCGAGGGCGTGCAGGTGGCTTTCCAGCAGAACTCCAAGAACATCAAGCCCGTCGACGTCAGCCCGGCGGAGCGCGGCCGCAAGGTCGAAATGCCCGACAAGGCCGTGGCCTACCGCACCCGTTTCGTCTCCCGGTTCGCCTACGATAGCTTCGATCCCAACGCCAAGACCAAGGTCGTCGTCTTTTTCATGGACGGCAAGCAGATCGAGATCGACGCGGACTTCTCCAAGATCAAGTAGGCGAGGGGCCGGGGTCGGGCTGGGCGAGCGGGTCTCGTCCCGCGCCTCGATGCCTGTCTCCGCCAGGCACCGGCGTCCCTTCCCCGGTGCGGCCCCCCTCCCGCTCCCCGCACCCCCGTGCTCCAGCAGGTTCCCCCTAGTTAGATTCCACATACTGTCAACAGTCTGTCCACATATTGGCACTGTCTTTGCTCATTCTAGGCATACCCCTACTTCACGGGGTTGTCAGGCAAGGAGGTAGGTGGGATGGAGGCACGCAGAGAACGGCGGCTGTTCATACAATGTCCTATTTCAATTCAAGGAAATCAAGGAGTTAGCAGCGGTGTCCTATTTAACCTATCACCAGGGGGAGGGGCCATCGAAAGTGGCGCCCGTGTACAATGTGGAACAACCCTGACGCTGCGTGTACACCTCCCATCCCTGAACCAGCCGATCGAGGTCCAGCAGGCCGAGGTCACGTGGAAGGCCGGCGACGATTTCGGCGTGCAGTTTGTCCAGTTGAAACCAGAGGAGCGGGAACGTCTCAACAGGGTCATCGAGGACATGCTTAAGAACATCCATAAGAATCAGGCTCACAACATCCACGAGGCCTGAGCCCGCGCCCCCTGGCCGGGGCCGGCGTGGGCGGACCACAAAATCACCAGGCCAGCAAGCGAGGTGGTTATGTCGATGGAAGAGCGGAGAGAACGCAGGCTGTTCGTGCAGTACCCCATCATCTTTTTGGGCAACCAAGGGGTGGGCGAGGGGAAACTGATCAACCTGTCGAACAGCGGCGCGGCCATCGAAAGCCGGGCCACGGTGCAACGCGGCACCGTGCTGACCCTGCGCCTGCACCCCCCCTCCTGTCCCCAGCCGATCGCGGTGGACCAGGCCGAGGTCACCTGGACGGCGGGCGAGGATTTCGGCGTGCAGTTCCTGAGCATCGGCACGCGCGAGCAGGCGCGCCTGAACCAGTTGGTCGGCGAGCTGCTGCAAAGCACCCACGGCACCGCGGCGGCCTGACGCAGCCCATGGACGGCTCCGGGAGTCGCATGGACCAGACCGATTCGAAGCGCTTTCGCGCGCAGATCCCGATCTTCTTCTCGCGGGACGGCTGCCCGGGGGAAACCCGCGGGCTCGTCTACAACCTCTCGGCCGAGGGCTGCAAGGTCACCAGCAACACGCGCGTGCAGACCGGGTCCTACCTGAATCTCCGGCTCTACCTGCCGGGCTCCCATGTGCCGATGGTGGTCCGGCTGGCGGCGGTGCGCTGGGTCCAGGACTGGGACTTCGGCGTCAGCTTCCTGCACATGCAAGACGAGGAAATGCAGCGACTGAACGGGTACCTTTCCAAACTGGAAACCGCCGGCGCACCGAGCTGACACCGCTTCCTTCCCTGTAACCGCTCACCTTCGATCTCAGAATGGTTCCTGACACCTGC
>JBFGRH010000158.1:0-5070 GCA_041563795.1 Nitrospiraceae bacterium
CCGGACCGGCGGAACGCTTCGAGCACCTTCAGCCGCTTCGAGATTTTCTTCTTGATCGTCGCCGAGGTCGTTTCCTTGGACTTGACCTGCTGCTCGCTCCACTCGGAATCGATGTCCACCTTGCGGAGCAATTCGCGGATCGCCTCCGCGCCAATCCCCGCCTTGAAGGCGCTGGACCCGTGTTCATTCTGCAACTCCCGGAGCCGGTCCTCCCCCAGCAGGTCCTTTTCCTTCAGCCCCTTGATGCCGCCCGAATCGACGACCACATAGCTCTCGAAATAGAGCACCTTCTCGAGATGCTTGAGGCTCATGTCCAGCAGCGTGCCGATCCGTGAGGGCACGCCTTTGAGGAACCAGATGTGCGCGACGGGAGCCGCCAGCTCGATGTGCCCCATCCGCTCGCGACGCACCTTCGACTGGATGACCTCCACCCCGCACTTGTCGCAGACGATGCCGCGGTGCTTCATCCGCTTGTACTTGCCGCAATTGCACTCCCAGTCCTTGATCGGACCGAAGATTTTCGCGCAGAACAGCCCGTCTTTTTCGGGCTTGAACGAGCGGTAGTTGATGGTCTCCGGCTTCTTGACCTCGCCGTAGGACCAGGACCGGATCTTTTCCGGCGACGCGATGCGGATGCGCATGGCATCGAACGACACGGAGTCGCGCGGCTTCTCAAACAGTGTGTAGATACCTTCCAAGGCGATACCCTCCCTTGCGGCTGCCGCCAGAGGCGGCGCCGGCAACCGGTTAGTCTTTCCCCTTGATCAACTCAACATCGAGCCCGAGGCTCTGCAATTCCTTCACCAGCACGTTGAAGGACTCCGGCAGGCCCGGCTCCAGGAAATTCTCGCCCTTCACGATGGCCTCGTACATCCGAGACCGGCCCGGCACATCGTCCGATTTCACGGTCAGAAACTCCTGCAACGTGGACGCGGCCCCGTAGGCCTGGAGCGCCCAGACTTCCATCTCACCCAGCCGCTGACCGCCGAACTGGGCCTTGCCGCCCAGCGGCTGCTGCGTGACCAGCGAGTACGGACCGATCGACCGGGCATGGATCTTATCGTCGACCAGATGGTGCAGCTTCAGCATGTACATGTTGCCCACGGTGACCGGGCTGCGGAAGGCTTCGCCCGACCGGCCGTCATAGACCACCGACTGCCCGCTGAGCGGCAACTTGGCCTTTTTCAGCAGTTCCTTGATCTCGCGCTCCGACGCGCCGTCGAACACAGGGCTGGCGACATGGAGGCCCAGCACCTTGGCCGCCCATCCCAGGTGAATCTCGAGAATCTGCCCGACATTCATACGCGACGGCACGCCGAGGGGATTCAGCACGATATCCACGGGCGTCCCGTCCGGCAGGTAGGGCATGTCCTCTTCCGGCAGGATGCGGGAGACGACACCCTTGTTCCCATGCCGGCCCGCCATCTTGTCGCCGACCGACACCTTCCGCTTCATGGCGATATAGACTTTGACCAGCTTGAGCACGCCGGGCGGCAACTCGTCGCCCCGCTTCAGGCGTCCGACTTTCTCGTCGTACAGGGTCTGGAGAATCTCGCTCTGTTCCTTCGCATGCCGCTCGATGTCCTCGAGGGCCTTCTGCTCCTCCGGGTCGCTCAGGATGATGTGCCGGATGTGATCATCGGACAGCTTTTTGAGGATTTCGGCCGTCAGCTTGCCCTTCTTCTTCAGAATGACGTCGCCGCCGTCCGGATCCATCAGATCCCGGCCGACCACCTTGCCCAGGAGCAGCTTGCGGATCTTCTTGTTCTTTTCTTCCTCGATAATGCGCAGCTCGTCCTGGTGGTCGCGCTGCATCTTGAGGACATCCTCGCTCTCGATGCTCTTGGACCGCTCGTCCCGATCGCTCCCTTTGCGGGAGAAGATCTTGACATCGACCACGATCCCTTCCACACCGGGCGGGACCTGTAACGACGTATCCTTCACATCCCCGGCTTTTTCCCCGAAGATGGCCCGGAGCAATTTCTCCTCGGGCGTCAGCTGGGTTTCGCCCTTGGGCGTCACCTTGCCGACAAGAATATCGCCGGGTTTGACTTCCGCGCCGATGCGGATGATCCCGCTTTCATCAAGGTTCCGGAGCGCCTCCTCGCCGACATTCGGGATGTCGCGGGTGATGTCTTCCTTGCCCAGCTTCGTATCCCGCGCCTCGACCTCAAACTCTTCGATGTGAATCGACGTAAACACGTCCTCGCGGACGAGCTTCTCGTTGATCAGGATGGCGTCCTCGAAGTTGTACCCGCCCCAGGGCATGAACGCGACGAGCACGTTCTGTCCCAGCGCCAATTCCCCCTGGTCCATGGCCGGCCCATCCGCGAGCACCTGCCCCCGCTTGACCGGCTGGCCGACGCGCACGACGGGTTTCTGCGTGATGCAGGTATTCTGGTTGGACCGCTGAAACTTGACCAGGTCATACACATCGAGCAGCGAATCCCGACGCCGGCTGCTTTCGCCCTTGCGCGGCTCGGCCCGCACCACGATCTTGGTGGCATCCACACTCTCCACGACGCCGCTCCGCTTCGACTGCACCACGTACCCGGAATCACGGGCGACCACCGCCTCCATGCCGGTCCCGACCAGCGGCGCTTCCGTGCGAACCAAGGGGACCGCCTGCCGCTGCATGTTGGAGCCCATGAGTGCGCGGTTGGCGTCGTCATGCTCCAGGAACGGAACCAGGGCCGTGGCGACGCTAACGACCTGTTTCGGCGAGACGTCCATGTATTCGATCTTGTCCGGCGTGGTCATCACAAATTCTCCGCCGGACCGTGCGGACACGTTTTCCGACGTCAGTCGTCCCGCCCCGTCCACCTTCGAGTTCGCCTGCGCGATGTGGTACTTCTCCCCCTCGATGGCCGAGAGGTACTCGATGTCGTCGGTCACCCTGCCTTTTTTCACTTTGCGGTAGGGTGCTTCGATGAACCCGAACTCGTTGATCCGCGCATACGTGGCCAGTGACGTGATCAACCCGATGTTCGGGCCTTCCGGCGTTTCGATCGGACAGATGCGGCTGTAATGCGACGGGTGCACGTCGCGCACTTCGAACCCCGCACGCTCCCGCGTCAACCCCCCCGGGCCCAGGGCGGACAGCCGGCGCTTGTGCGTGATCTCGGCGAGCGGGTTCGTTTGATCCATGAACTGCGAGAGCTGACTGCTGCTGAAAAACTCCTTGATGGCGGCCACGACCGGTTTCGCGTTGATCAGGTCGTGCGGCAGCACCGTCTCCATATCGAGCAGATTCATCCGTTCCTTGATGCTGCGCTCCATCCGGACCAGGCCCAGCCGGAACTGATTCTCCAGCAATTCGCCCACGGAGCGGACCCGCCGGTTGCCCAGGTGATCGATGTCGTCGATATCGCCCTTGCCGAGCTTGAGGTTGACGAGATAGCGAATCACCTCGACGATGTCCTGCGGTGTCAGGGTCCGCTGCTCCAGCGGAAAGTCCAATCCCAGTTTCTTGTTGAGCTTCAACCGGCCGACGGGCGAGAGGTCATACCGCTTGGAGCTGAAAAACAGATTCTCGAACAACACCCGGGCCGTTTCGACGGACGGCGTCTCGCCGGGGCGGAGACGCTTGTAGATCTCGACCATCGCCTCTTCCTTGGACCCGGTCCGTTCCATGTCCAGCGTATCCAGGATCACCGGCGTCGCCGTGGCGCTGTCCAGGTAGATCACCTTGAAGCTCTCGAGGCTGCTTTCGGCGATGGTCTCGAGCGCCGCCGGCGTCAGCTTGCTGTTCTTTTCGACGATCTTGTCCTTGCCCTTCGCATCCGCCAACTCGGTCAAGACGGCACGCCCGACGAGCTCCGCGGCCTCGACCGGCACTTCCTTCACACCGGCAGACCGGACCCGCGCGATCAACGCCTTCGTCAGCCTGGCCCCCTCGCGGACGATGACCTCCTTGCTGCCCTTTTCCGTCACTTCGATGGGGCATCGCAGACCGGGATGGACATCGGGATCGAGCTTGCGGAACAACTTTCCCTTCGAGACATGAATTTCCTCGACCGGGTAGTACATTTTCAGCAGATCGTCCGCGGAGAAACCGAAGGCCTTGAGCAGGATCGTGGCGGGCATCTTGCGCCGCCGGTCGATCCGGACGTAGAGAATGTCACGCGCGTCGAACTCGAAATCCAGCCAGGACCCGCGATAGGGGATGATGCGCGCGGAGTAGAGCACCTTGCCGCTCGCATGCGTCCGCCCCTTGTCATGCGTGAAAAACGCGCCGGGCGACCGGTGCAGCTGGCTGACCACCACGCGTTCCGTCCCGTTGATGATAAAGGTGCCGCGCTCGGTCATCAGCGGCAATTCGCCGACGTAGACTTCCTGCTCGCGGACGTCGAGGACTTTCTTCTTGGGGCTCTTGTCCTCCTTGTCCTTGACGACCAGGCGGATGCGGAGCTTCAGCGGCACGGCATACGTCATGCCCTGCTCGAGGCACTCCCGCACGTCGTACTTCGGCGTGCCGAGCACGTAGCTGACGAATTCCAGTTCCGCCGTGTTGTTGTAATCTGTGATCGGAAACACGCTGCTCAAGGCGGCCTGGAGGCCCTTGTCCTCCCGCCGGTTGGGCTCGCTTTCCATCTGCAGAAACTGCTCGTACGAGCGCTTCTGGATTTCGATCAGATCGGGAATGTCGATGTGGGCGTGGATCTTGGAATAATCCTGCCGATAGAGCATTCCATTGACAGTCGAACTCGACATCATTAGGCCCCTCCCCCGGTGGTCGCCACACGTCAGACACCCGTACCTTCAAACGGGTGTCCGTCTGCACGGAGCGCACTGGGTCTGGTCTGTTACTTGATTTCGACTTTCGCGCCGCTCTCTTCGAGCTTCTTCTTCATCGTGTCGGATTCTTCCTTCGACACGCCGGTCTTGACCGGCTTCGGCGCGCCCTCGACCAGATCCTTCGCTTCCTTGAGGCCGAGGTTCGTCAGTTCCCGCACGACTTTGATGATCTGAATCTTCTTGTCGGCTGCCGCGCTGGCGAGAATGACGTCGAACGACGTCTTCTCCTCCGCTGCCGCCGCCGCACCGCCGCCGGCTGCAGGCGCCGCCGCC
>JBFGRH010000159.1:0-5034 GCA_041563795.1 Nitrospiraceae bacterium
ACCTTCCCAGGAGGGTCCGGCTGGCCGACTGATTCGCGCCCAGGACGGCACCCGCGAAGAACCCGATGAGGTAAAACTGCGCTTTCGTTTGCACCAGCGCCGCACCACACGCAATCCCGATCCACACAATCAGCGTGATGGTGATCGTGAGCTTCGCGCCGATTCGATCCGCGAGGAAACCGAATCCCACCGCGCCCAGGCCGGCCGTGGTTTGCATGAGCATGAAATAGATAATCAGATCAGCGGGAGAGAAGTCCAGAATTTTGTTCGCGAAGATGCCGGCGAGGAGCACGACCGTATTGATCGCGTCCGTATAGACCAAATAGGCGAAGAGATAGACCACCAGGTCACGGTATCGGCTCAGGTGCCGAACGGTGTCGGCGATCCGTTGGAAACCTTGCCGCCACACCGGCTTACCGGGCCCGACGGGCTCCGGGACTGCACGCTCTCGAAGATACAAGAAGGTCGGGATCGCGCCCAGCAAGAAAAAGGCGGCGGTGACGGCAAAGCTTGCACGGTACAGAGGAAGGTTGGCTTCGCTAAAGCCACCTACCACAAACGGGTAGGCGACGAGGAGGGAGAGCAGCCCGCCAACGTAACCCAATCCCCACCCGTACCCGGAGACACGCCCCATCGCCGAGGGAGTCGTGATCTCGAGCAGAAATGCGCTGCAGAAGACAAACCCGAGATCGAATGCAATATTGGCGAGTCCGAAGAGCAGCAGCCCCGCGAGGATGTCCCCGGCTTGCACGAAGGCGAGCAGCGCCGTGCACGCCACACAGATCACGGTGGACCAGATGAGAAACCGCCGCTTGAGGGCTCGCGCGTCGGCCAAGGCGCCCAGGCTCGGGGACAGCACGGCGACGACGACCATGGACGCCGCGTAAGCCCATGTCCAGTAGAACTCGGCGTCACCCGCCGGAAGATGCCCCGCAACGACCCGCACGAAGTAGACGCTGTAGGCAACCGTGACGATGAGGGTCGTGAAGGAGGAGTTGGCGAAGTCGTACATGCACCAGGCCCAGATTTCCCGTGGCCCGGCGGGCTTGGCGGTCACCGCTCCGCCGTCTGCAGTCTGGGACGTCGCTGGCTGGCTTCGAGGATGGAGGCGAGGAGGCTTTTGTGTGTCTTATTGCCGACGATCTCTTTGGCGCTGCGGGCCTCGGCCGGGAGAGCGGGGAGGAGGAAGCGCTGCTTGATCAGGGCAATCCTGCGGAGCGAGGCCTCGAGCCTGGCCTCGGAGATCTGGCCCTGCTTCACGGCGTTGCCCAGCGCGTCCATCGCCGCCGTGATTCTGCCGCGGTCCTTGCAGAGCAGCAGGATATCGGCGCCCGCCTTGAACGCCTGAACGGCGGCCTCCTCGATGCTGTAGTGGTCGACGATGGCGTGCATTTCGAGGTCATCCGTGACGATGAGGCCCTGGAACTCCAGCTCCCCGCGCAGCATGTCACCCACGATATAGGGGGACAGCGTGGCCGGCCGCCGGTCATCCAGTGACGTATAGAGCACGTGCGCGGTCATCATGCTCGCCAGCCCGTTCTCGATGGCGTGGCGGAAGGGCCGGAGCTCGATTTCCCGGATGCGGTCCGCCGACGATGTCACGGTCGGGAGGGCCTTGTGCGAATCCACCGAAGTCTCACCGTGCCCCGGGAAATGCTTCCCGCAGGCGATCACTTTGTTGTCCTGAAGACCCGCGAGGGTGGCCAGCCCTTGCGCCGATACCTGCGTGGCGCTCGCACTGAAGGCCCGATCCCCGATGATCGGGTTGTCGGGATTCGTGCCCACGTCCAGCACAGGAGCCATGTTCATGTTGATGCCGACCGCGCGCAGCTCGACCGCGGTCGCCGACGCCGCCGCATAGGTCAGCTCCGACGAGTCGCACAGACCAAGGACCGCGCACGGGGGAAAAATCGTAAAGGCGGCGGGGAGCCGGGAGACGCGCCCCCCTTCCTGGTCCACCGAGATGAACAGCGGCTGCGGGCCGGCAAGTTTCTGGAGCTGATTCGTCAGCCGCACGATCTGGTCCGGGGACCGGAGATTGCGCGAGAAGAGAATGACGCCGCCCGGTTTGTACTCCGCCATGAAGCCGGCGAGGTCCTTGGACACGGTGGTGCCCGAAAACCCGACCATGAACAACTGGCCGATTTTTTCACGAAGCGTCAGGGTTCGAGTCATGCGCCTCCAGTCCTCGCTTCATTCAGCAGATAGTGCAGCAGCAGCCTGGTCCCGATTCCCGTCGGGCCCTTCGGGATGTAGGGCCGCTCGCTGTCCCCCCAGTCCGTGCTGGCGATGTCGAGGTGGACCCAGGGGTAGTCGTCCACGAACTTGCTCAAGAACATCGCCGCGGTGATCATCCCCGCCGGACGCCCGCCAATGTTTCGCATGTCCGCCACGTCGCTCTTGAGCTGCTCGAAATATTCCTGCCACAGCGGCATCCCCCAGACGCGCTCCCCGGCCGCCTCGCCGGCTTCCTCGATCCGGCGCCTCAGCGCCTCGTCGTTGGAGAACATCCCGATCGCATGCCGCCCCAACGCCACGATGCAGGCGCCGGTGAGCGTGGCCACGTCGATGATGGCCCGGGGCTTGTACCGCGTGGCGTAGGCCAGACCGTCCGCAAGAATGAGCCGCCCCTCGGCATCGGTATTCTGCACCTCAACGGTTTTTCCGGAAAGCGTTTTCAAGATATCGCCCGGCTTGATGGCCCGACCGCCCGGCATGTTTTCCGTTGCCGGGAGAATACTGATCACGTGCAACGGCAAGCGCAACCGGGCCGCCGCCCGGATCGTGGCGAGGACCTCGGCCCCGCCCGTCATGTCGGCCTTCATCTGCTCCATGTTCTCGGCGGGCTTCAGCGAGATGCCTCCGGTGTCGAACGTGATGGTCTTCCCGACGAGCACGATGGGCCGGGCGTCGCGGCCCTTCCGGCCGGCGCCGGCATATTCCAGGATGATGAACTTCGGCGGCTCGTGGCTCCCGCGGGCCACGCCCAGCAAGGCTCCCATCCCGAGGCGTTCCATATCGCGGCGCTCGAGCACCTTCAGCCTGATCCCGCGCTCTTTGGCGATCGCCTTGGCCTCCTGCACGATCCTGGACGGGGTCATCACGTTGGAGGGATGGTTGCACAGGTCGCGGACCAGCCACGTCGCCTCCGCGCTCGCGCGCCCGCGCCTGACGCCCTCCTGCACGTCCTTGAGAAGATCCGCGCGTCCCGCGATCACGGTCAGCCGTGTCGGGCCCTTCCGGTGGTTATTGTCTTCCGTTCGATACTCCCGAAATTCGTAGCCGCCCAGCGCCGCGCCTTCGACCATGGCCTGCGCCACCTGAATCGGCCCGGTGCGAGGGATACCGAGATCGGGCAGCACCGCGTGGAACGAACCCGCGCCGAGCTGGCGCACGCGCTTCGCGGCGGATCCCATGGCCTGCCGCGCGGCATCGAGCCGCATCTCTTTCTTCTTTCCGAGCCCCACGAGCAAGACGCGCTTCGCGGGAATCTTGCCCTGGGTGTGAAACACCGCCGTCTGGTTGGCCTTGCCGTCGAATTCACCGCCCTTGATGAGCCCGCGCAGGACCCCGCCCAGCGCCCGATCGACCGCGGCCGCCTCGTGCCGGAGCTCGCGCTCGCCCTCGAATTGCAGGAGGACAAGAACCTCGGCCGCTTCGGCCTCGGCTCGCCCCTGCTTGACCTTAATATCACTCAACGCCATCCACCACTCCTTGATCGAATTCCAATCTCTTGTTTTCCTTTTTAATTTTTCCTTTTGCCTGTAGCCCTCAGACTCCGCGCATATGAGGATCCCAAATATGCTTGTGCAGCTGCATCTGGAACCTGACCGGCAGGCGATCGGCGAGAATCCACTCCGCCAGTTGCCGAAGATCGAGCTCGCCGAACACCGGGCCGAAGAGCACGGTGCAGCGCCGGGTTAGATCGTGTCGCCCGACGAAGTCACGGGCCCACTCATAGTCCGCACGATCCTTGATCACGAACTTCGCCTCATCCTTTGTCGCCAGGACGGGCACGTTCTCCCAGCGCATCCGATCGGCCATGCCGCTGCCCGGACACTTCACGTCCATGATGATGTGCGCGCGGGGATCGACACCGGCAATGTCCATCGCGCCGCTGGTCTCGATCAAGACCTCGTAGCCTTCTTGACAGAGACGGCTGACCAGCGTGAAGGCCTCCGGCTGGTGCAGGGGCTCCCCGCCGGTCACCTCGACGAGCGGGCAGCCGTACCCCCGCACCTGAGCGAGGATCTCCTCGAGCGCCATGTCCGTCCCGCCGTGAAAGGTGTATTCGCTGTCACACCAGGAGCACCGCAACGGACAGCCCGTCAGGCGCACGAAGATGCAGGGCCGACCGGCGAAGCTCGACTCGCCCTGGATGCTGTGAAAGATCTCGGTCACACGCATAGAAGAAACGCGGACTTTCTACGTCCATTTGACGATCGGCCAGCCCTGCTGCCGGGCGATCCGCGCCATTCCCCGGATCGGGTTGACGACGTGAGGATGCCCGACGGCGCCGAGGACATGGCGGTCACCGGGACTATCACCATAAAAGTATGACCGGCTGAGATCAAGGTCGTGCTCGCGGGCGTGGAGCTCGACGAGCGTCCGCTTGCCCTCTCCGTAGGGAAACGGAGGGAAGAGGCGTCCGGTGAAGCCATCCTCACGCTTCTCCGGTCGGGCCGCAAGCAAAGCATCCACGCGGAGCCACTCGGCGAGCGGCGTCACCAGAAAGTCGAGGGAGGCGGTCACGAGCACCAGCCTGTGTCCCAGGCTGCGGTGGCCTTCGAGGACCTTGATCGCTTCGGGGGAGATACGAGGAAGGATCACCTCCTCGACGAAGGCCCTGGCAAGCGGTTGGATGACCGACGGCTGCTTCCCGTTCAGGTACAGCTTGTGCTCACGGAGCGGCTGTCGAGTGAGCGGGGGGAAATGCCGAAACATGAACAGCAGGCTCTGAAAGAACTCGCGATACCCGACCAGCCCCTTGGACCACAGGTGAAAGTAGAAACGCTCCTCGATCGACGGCCCCGG